>WLHM01000171.1 GCA_009702725.1 Actinomycetota bacterium
AAGGGTCGGCCCAGAGGAGTCGTACGGGGCGGCAATCGGGTCTGGCATTTTCAAGGTAGCGATGAACCTGCACGCTGACGGTACTGGATTTATTCCGGAACTTGGATACCCAGCATGAGCAGCCTTACCTTCAAAAGTGAGTTCTGCCCATAACAGACCACGATTGCCTAAAAATGGCCGCAACCCTGTTGGCTCGCCGCAGATGGCAACATCAAATCCCTCGAGTCCGTTTTTGGCTATCCACGGTATTAGACAGGCATCACTTCCTGTTTCCTCATCGGTGTCCACGAGTAAAGTAACCCGGCCTCTAGAAAAATCACTGGCTCCGACCATTGCCGTCAGCGTCGTTGCGAAACTTGCAAGACCTGCTTTCATGTCGCAAGTACCGCGGCCATGAACAGTGCCGTCAATGAGGTCGGCACTAAATGGATCACGGTCCCAGCCATGATCGGCCGGGACAACATCCATGTGGCCTTGCAGTAATACGCTCTGTCCTGGCGCACCACTATCGATGGTCGCTAAGAGTAATGGGGCACCCGACTCCCGCTCCTCAATTGAAACTACGATCCCATGCCTATCCAGGAAGTTTGCAAGGTGAAGCAACGCATCAGTAGTCTCTGATCCAGGCCCAATGCTTGGGAACCGAACTAAATCACGCAGTAACCTCGTGGTCTCATTGCCCATCCGCTCTGAGCGAGTACCAGCCAAGTCGCCTCTCACGTCACCCCCTCGCGCCTTTTACGCCCATAAACACTGAAACGAACGTATTCATCGACAACCCACACGTAGGAAGCGACAACGGGGTGGTCGTTGGCTTGGAAGTGTCGCTCTATGAGATGAAGAAGCGGTGTACCTGCCGGCAAACTCAACTTTTCAACCGTAAATGCATTGGAAGCCATTGGAATAAGCTCAGCGATTGTGTAGCCAATGGGACTAACAAGATTGGCTTCAGCAAAGTCATAGATAGACGTAGGCAAGGAGTCTAATTTTGGAGCTTTCTTTAACAACGAAGAAAGGAACATGTCTTCTAGATAGATTGCTGGCTCACCGTCCGCGCAGAAAAGCCGGCTAATGACTTTTACTGGAGTGCCGGGTTCACATTCCAAGTTCTCGGCAATGTCGGCTGAAGCCTCGCGCTCAAGCACTACCTCATTTTTAGTACTCGGCTGGTGTCCAGCCTGCGATATCAGATCCCAAAATCCAATTCCTGCATTTAGTGGCAATTTCAATTGCGAAACCCGCATATTCACAAGAGTGCGAGAGCCCCGCTGCTTTGTTACAAGCCCCTGCTCAATCAAGGATTGCACCGCAGCGCGCACAGTTGACCGGCTGACCCCAAGCTGTTGGCACAGTTCGTTTTCGCTGGGTAACTGAGTCTCAAAAGCCCCTGACTCAATCGCGGAGCGCAGACTCGCTGTGGCCTGAGCCTCCCGCGGTATCACCCCAATGGGCTCTAAAACGGTTTTCTTCGTTACAAAGGCATTGGGCATGTGTCTGTTGTAGGACAACAGACAACGTTTGTCAATCGGTATCGTGAATCTGTTACCTATATAGGTAAATATGAGTTCTCAGGCCAATTTCCCTTTACGGGCACCAAGAAGCCTCGATCAGACAAAAGTGCGGGGTTAAGGAAGTGGAGGAGGTCCGTCGATGACCAAGGTTTGCCCACTCAAACCCGAAGATCCGGGGGTTATCAACCAAGAGCAAGCAGCCCCAACCTCCGCTGGCTCTATCAGGCGGCCATATGCCGAGGCCCAAGACCAGTCTTCTAGAACCGATTCCAGCGAACTCCCCTTGCGATCTGCGGCACTTTGGGCCAACGCCGCAAGCATGCGACTGTTGACATTACCTGGGCAAACGATGTTAGCTCGCCCTCCGTATTTAGCTATCTCGCTTGCAAAACTCTGGGTAAGACCTATGAGCCCAAACTTTGATGCGCAGTAAACGGAACCACCTGACTCACCGGTTAAACCCGCTACAGATGAGATAAAAACTAACGACAACGGTAGCGGTTCGGCAACTAGCCTCTGCCCAATTGATTTACAAACGTGGAACGCTCCCAAGAGGTTGACATTCATGACCCTGTCATAGTCTGCCCAATCAGTTTCCGAGACAAGCGCATCGTAATTAGTGCCAGCGGCATAAACCACGCCATGAAATCGTCCAGTAGCCCAAGCCTGTTTAAGGATTGCGTCAACTGAAGCCTCATCGCACACATCAACGACAAACGTTCGAACATTTTCTGACACACCGATGGATGCGACTATCGAATGTTCCACCAAGTCAGCTGACCACACCTCATATCCGAATTCAACTAGCGACAGCACCGTAGCTAGTCCAATCTCGCCCGCACCACCGATAACGAGGGTAACTAACTTGGGTGACGCACCTGAGGTCATTCTATTCTCCTAAAGTAGCTAGCTAAGTCGCAATTGCGTCAACACTAAACATTCGTTTCGGGTTTTCAATGAGCATTTGATTAATCTGCTCTTCGTGTAGTCCAGACAGCCTCAACCTCGGCACGATGTTGCGGATTATGTGGCCGTACCCGTATCCACCGTATTTTCGCAACTGGATTTTCATTGCGGTGTCATGGCCGAGAAAAATACGTTCCGCAAAGCCTCTATCACACAGGGCCGCTACACCCCTTATTTTTTCAGAGTCACCTGGAATTGCGAATCCATATTCACTATGAAATGTCTCATTCCCGAAAAGATCGAAGGCTATCGAACAACCCATTTCCATAATTGATAACAAATAGTCGATGTCGTGCGCAAAAGTATCTAAATGCCCCATCACTACGCGCGACAAATCGGCCCCAAACTCGTGCAAACACTGTGCGGCATCAGTTGCAGAGCGTGCGCCAAGAGCATCGCATGCAGTATGTACCGTGATCGAAGCTCCAGTTTCTTTTTGGGCGATCGCAGCAGCGTGCAAGCACTTGGTTTCGTTCGCCGTTATCGGATGTGAGACCCCAATCTCACCAATCACTCCGGCGCGAATTTCCGTGCCGTCTACTCCAATGTGGATTTCATTGATCAAAACATCAGCTAGCTCATTGGCATCAGACACTGCTACTTGAGGGGAGTGCGAACCCTCAACATAATAACCACAGCCTGCAACAATGTTTATTCTAGTAGTTTCAGAAATCCGTTTTAACTTTACAATTTCGCGACCCATTGTGGAGGAACAGGTCATATCTATGACAGTGGAACCACCAAGCTCGGCGAAGAAACCAAGCTCTTGAACTGCGAGATCGAAGTCATCCAGCAAGTAATTTGTCCTACTAGTGTTGGGCCACTGTCGTAGCCACCACATGTCTTCCATAGCGGGGCTTTTCGACGAAAGTTGATGCTCGTTCTCCGTAATCGGATCAACCATCCATTGCGACCCGTCAACCAGCACGTGCTCATGACTTAATGTGATTCCCATCGAGTCAAGAGGCAAATCTCCGTTTACAGTACGGATTACTTTCACAGTGGCGGAGCTTCCTCTAATTCGATGACCGTGCCACTTGGTGACCAGCAATACACCGCACGACCTTCAGGGAAATCAACTATTTCACCGATCGGCGATCCACCAGCGGTCTCGAGCTCACGAACCCCTCGATCCAGATCATCAACCAAGAAGGCGGCGTGCCCAATCCCAGGCCAGACGGGCATACGGGGATCAATTGCCTTAGGCACGTTTTTGAAGCTAAGCAACTCGATAACCTGGCCACTAATTGGTGACTGGCATTGCGCCAGATGGCATGTAATGCCAGGAATATTCATTGTTCGTTGAATCCAGTCGGTCATCAACCTGTCTTCGAATAGCATCTCGAACCCAAGCACAATGCGGTAGTAGTCAACCGCTTCATCAACGTCAGGCACCACAAACCCTGAATGGTGCCATGCCCATGCTTGCGTAGTGCCGCCAGTTACTTTCGGATTCATGTTTCAACGAGTCCTTGCCCGCTGAGGACCAGAGCGTCCAATGAGTATCTACATTAGCGGAGCCCAAGCCAACTTGTCCATGCCTAAATACTTCAAATTGGAACTAATCGGCTTCCCCGCGCCGATCCTAGCTAATCCGAACGATTCACCATAGGTAGTGAATCAATAAGTTCCCTGCAATCGCGTTGGACTCTAAATTGTTCGGCTCAACTACACATC
>WLHM01000172.1 GCA_009702725.1 Actinomycetota bacterium
AGATGTTGACGACACCGATGAGCCGGTGCAGACAGTTACAGTTGCGGGTGCCACGGCAGACCCGGTAAAGGACTACCTAAAGCAGATAGGAAAGGTTCCGCTGCTAAACGCGGAGATGGAAGTCGATCTCGCAAAGCGCATTGAAGCTGGTCTCTTCGCCGAAGAGATGCTCAATGAGGGCAAGAAGATCGAAAAGAAACTGCATAGAGATCTCGAATGGATCGCCCGTGATGGTCGCAACGCGAAGAATCATCTTCTCGAGGCGAACCTTCGACTCGTGGTTTCACTGGCAAAGCGCTACACCGGGCGTGGCATGTTATTCCTAGATTTGATTCAAGAGGGCAACCTCGGTTTAATTCGCGCGGTCGAGAAATTCGACTACACCAAGGGCTACAAGTTCTCGACTTACGCCACCTGGTGGATTCGACAGGCCATCACCCGGGCCATGGCTGATCAAGCACGAACCATTCGAATCCCAGTGCATATGGTCGAAGTAATTAACAAGCTAGCCCGGGTGCAGCGGCAAATGCTGCAAGACCTGGGCCGCGAACCAACCCCAGAAGAGTTGGCGAAAGAACTCGACATGACACCTGAGAAGGTTGTCGAAGTTCAAAAGTATGGGCGCGAGCCGATATCACTTCATACGCCACTTGGCGAGGAGGGTGATAGTGAATTCGGTGACTTAATCGAGGACTCCGAGGCGATTGTGCCCGCCGACGCGGTTTCATTCACTTTGCTTCAAGAGCAACTCGAGTCGGTTCTTGACACTTTGTCAGACCGTGAGGCCGGAGTTGTCAGAATGCGTTTTGGCCTAACCGACGGCCAGCCAAAAACTCTGGACGAAATTGGCAAGGTGTACGGAGTAACCCGTGAGCGTATCCGGCAAATCGAGAGTAAGACGATGTCGAAGCTTCGCCATCCGTCACGTTCGCAGGTGCTGCGCGACTACTTGGATTAACCTGCATCCCAGTTATCTATTGGCACCCTGACATTTTCGGTGCGAAGAAGCGTTTTTCGACGACCTACCGGTTGTCGCTCGCTGGTACCTCCGTCAGGCGATGGGTCTCATCAACGATGGTCGCAGCCCTCGGCCGCAGGACCAGTTCATGGCGCGACCAGTGATGCCCACAGAAAAGTAGGTCCGAGCCGCCATGCAATATCACCCGCACATAAGCCTGCGCGTTGCAGCGGTCACACCTATCGGTTGCACTCAGTGCAGGGGCAGTCATCGTCGTGGTCATGTACCAGGCACCTCCTCGGCCATTGTTGTGCTTGACACCATTGGTAACAGTGTCTCACCCCAATTGCATTCCCGACACGCCGCAGGCCTCTGGTTCACGCAGAGCGAACGCATTGTGATGATCTGTGGACGACACGACCGACCGGGGGACTGATCCGGGCGTCTTCGCCGTAATCTAGGTCGAATGGCTACCAAAATACCCCGGAAATCAGCCAGATCGGCAGCCTCTAGTGCCGCTGGTGGTGCTGAAGTTGTTGCTGGAGGTGCGTATACCGCCAAGAATCTGGCCGTCTTGGAGGGCTTGGATGCCGTTCGTAAGCGTCCGGGAATGTACATCGGATCAAATGATGGCCGCGGTTTAATGCACTGCCTCTGGGAGATCGTTGATAACGCAATTGATGAGGCGCTCGCCGGATCATGCAAGAAAATCATCGTGACTTTGCATCCTGACGGTTCGGCCGAGGTAAGTGATGATGGTCGCGGGATCCCGGTGGATATTGAGCCCAAAACCAAACTGACCGGCGTCGAAGTTGTGATGACCAAGTTGCATGCCGGTGGCAAATTCGGCGGCGGTTCGTATACGGCCTCGGGTGGGCTACACGGCGTTGGTGCCTCGGTGGTCAACGCGCTTTCTGCGCGTCTAGATATTGAAGTCGACCGCGGGGCAAAGACCCACACCATGTCCTTTAGACGTGGGGTGCCCGGAGTATTTGACGGAGTTGGGCCGGTTGGGGACTTCACCCGCAAGAGTGGACTGCTCATCGCGGGCACTTGCCCGCGCACCCGAACCGGCACTCGTGTGCGCTGGTGGGCGGATTCGCAGGTATTCACCAAGGATGCCGCCTATGACCGCCAAGGCCTACGCGAACGAGCGGTGCAAAGCACGTTCTTAGTCCCTGGGTTACTGATCAAGGTCATCGACTTACGCGATCATGAAGATCTCTATGAGGAGACATTTCAGCACAAAGGTGGCATCACCGAGTACGTTGAGGCCCTGTCGGTCGGCGATCCCGTTAGCTCGGTAATTCGACTACACGGCAAGGGGCACTTTCATGAGACGGTGCCTGTGCTGGATGACAAAGGGAATATGACGCCGCAAGAAGTTGAACGTGAATTGGGTGTCGATATCGCTTTGCGTTGGGATTCCGGTTACGAATCCGATATTCGTTCTTTCGTGAACGTAATCGCGACTCCCAAAGGTGGTACGCATCTCACTGGATTTGAAAGGGCGATCGTCAAGACCGTCAATGACCAAGTGCGGGCCGCGAAGATTCTTAAAGGTGCAGAAGACGCCATCATCAAGGATGACGTTTTTGAGGGCCTAACCGCTGTTGTTACCGTACGGCTCGCCGAGCCACAATTTGAAGGGCAAACTAAAGAGATTTTGGGAACCCCCGCCGCCACTCGAATAGTTGGTAACGTGGTCGCAAAGGAGTTAACCGCTTGGTTCACCAACCCGCCCAGGGGCGAGAAAGTCGCAGCGAAGTCGGTTCTGGAGAAAGCCGCGAATGCCATGCGTGCCCGGGTGGCTGCGCGAACTCACCGCGATACCCAAAGGCGAAAAACAGCACTTGAGTCCTCTGCCTTGCCAGCCAAGTTGGTGGATTGTCGAACCGACGATGTCGAACGCAGCGAATTGTTTATTGTTGAAGGCGATAGCGCGCTGGGTACGGCAAAAGTGGCCCGCAATGCCGATCACCAAGCGCTGCTGCCTATTCGCGGCAAGATTCTTAATGTGCAAAAGTCGTCCCTCGCTGACATGCTTAAGAACACTGAGTGCGCCTCGATTATTCAGGTAATCGGCGCTGGTTCAGGTCGATCATTTGATCTTGAGCAAGCGCGCTACGGAAAAGTGATTCTGATGTCCGATGCAGACGTTGACGGCGCACACATTCGGTGTCTGTTGTTGACCTTGATCAACCGGTACCTGCACCCGCTGTTGGAGGCCGGGCGCGTCTATGCAGCGGTGCCACCCCTTCATCGACTCGAAATTGTGAATGCCGGGAGCAAGCCCAATGAACTTATCTACACCTACTCCGATGGTGAGATGAAGTCGGTTTTAGCTGACGCTAATAAACGCGGTAAGAAGGTCAAGGATCCGATCCAGCGATACAAGGGCCTTGGTGAGATGGACGCGGGCCAACTGCGTGAGACCACGATGGATCCGGCTCACCGCACCTTGCGCCGAATCACTATGAAGGACGTTGCCGGTGCTAGCGCCGTATTCGATCTACTAATGGGCGGTGAAGTTGCCCCCCGCAAGGAGTTCATCGTCGAAGGTGCCTCCGGGTTGGATCGGGCGCGAATCGATGCCTAGCAATACGCCCTGCGGCAAAATGGGCTCAGTTAACTAGCCACTTGGAGGTCACGGCATGGCTCGACCGTTACGTGTTGCAGTGGTGGGTTCTGGTCCATCAGGTATGTATGCGGCCGATGCGCTGGTTAGCCAGCAGGATGTCCCGGTCACTGTCGATGTCATTGACAAATTGCCGGTGCCATTTGGTTTGGTGCGTTACGGCGTAGCACCTGACCACATCAGTATTCGTTCGGTGCGCGACACCCTTGACAAAGTTCTCGAAAAGCCGGGTGTGCGCTTCATCGGAAATCTCGAGATTGGGGTTGATATTTCTGTTGCTACCCTGCACGAGTATTTCGATGCCATCGTGTTCACCTACGGAGCCTCGCGTGACCGTCGACTTTCGATACCAGGTGAAGATTTAGATGCCAGCGTGGCTGCTACCGACCTGGTGGCCTGGTACTGCGGGCACCCAGATGCCGATCGGGATACTTTTGAGCGGATAATTCCGACAGCAAGCTGTGTCGTTGTGGTGGGTGTGGGAAATGTGGCAGTTGACGTTACTCGCGTGTTGGCGAAGACAGTCGA
>WLHM01000173.1 GCA_009702725.1 Actinomycetota bacterium
CCCCGTAAGCTCCGCCCCCGAAGTACACGATATTTAGATATCGCTCCAGAATCTGGGCCTTGGTGTATTCACGCTCAAGTGCCAGCGCGTAACGTACTTCTCGCAGTTTGCGCTGCGTGCTTTGGCCTCGAGCGGCTGTTAGCTCCTCGGGGGTGGTTGCTTCGTTAACTAGTACGTTCTTTACGTACTGCATCGTCAAGGTCGAGGCACCTTCTTGTACCCCTCCGGCCGAGGTATTACTCGCTAAAGCGCGTAGTGCACCACGTAGATCTACACCGTGATGGCTTAGGTACCTGGAGTCCTCGACCGAGACGACGGCCTGACGCATAAGGGGTGCGACGCTGAGCAATGGCACTTCGACCCGATTTTGGTAGTAGATAACGGCCAGTTCAGTGCCGTCGGCGGCCAAAATTCGGGTTCGCTCTGGTAGCGGCGGGGTAACGATTGAGTCTGGCAGGCTTTCGAAGCTTTGAACCACATTGCGGGCCGCAACTCCGGCGCCCCCCACGAACGGCAGTGCCATCAGGCCAAGCACCAGCCCAGCGACTACAGCGACCGCCAAGATCGCCCCTACCCGCGCCAAGGAGCCCAAAATCCCCGTCCGGCGGCCAGTTGCCGGCTGGGCCTGGTCCGAGTTCGGGGGCTTCTGCATACTCATCAGACGTCCAGCGTAAGTCGTCTGGTTCCCCCGTGGGTGCCAGCCACACCCTTGGGGTCGGGCCCGGTGGAAATTGGTCTGGAAAAACTATTGACTCCGGCCAGTGCGGAGGGGGATAGTTCACGTCACCCGCCACAGCCAGACGGGGTAGCCGGGTAGCAGTTGATCGCTGAAATCTATTGGGGTGGAGCGAGTATGACGTTCAAGCGCGACTGGGCCGCTGACGCGGCTTGCCGGGGCACCGACCCCGACACCCTCTTCGTCCAAGGAGCCGCTCAGAAGAGAGCCAAGAACATCTGCTTGGGCTGCCCGGTGCGAACCGAGTGCCTCGCTGACGCCCTCGATAATGGTGTTGAGTTCGGCGTTTGGGGTGGCATGACCGAGCGTGAGCGCCGGGCCTTGCTTCGCCGCCGCCCGAATGTGACTTCATGGCGGGTGCTGCTTGAGGCGGCACATGGTGAATTTGAGCGTCAGGTTATTTTAAACGAAACTACGTCTCGAGCCTCGTAGCTAGCAGGTCTCCAATTTCGCGCAGCCCGGCAAGGTCATGGACGTCTTCAGCGAGGGCTGGCACGGTGGTGGCGGCAACACCTGGGTGAGCAGCGGTGAACCGCTCCGCCAAGTGCAGTTGTCGGGTGTAGATCCGTTGCCTGTCGGCGTGCAGGCGGAGTAAAGCTGCTGTCAGGCGCTCATTGGCACCCAGCTTCTCAAGTTTCTCTGCCGATGCGGTTGCTTGCTCGGTGGATAAATTCGTTTCACGTACTTCTTGGACACGATTAAGTACCAGCCCAGCAAGGGGCATGGAATCTGACTTCAAACGCTCGACGAAGAAAGCAGCCTCCCTGAGCGCATCGCGTTCGGGAGCAGCAATTACCACGAATGAGGTGCCGGCAGCTTGTAGCAGGGTGTAAGTAGCGTCCGCGCGTTCACGAAAGCCACCGAAAGTAGTGTCGATCGCAGCGACGAAACTTCCGACGTCGGCAAGTACTTGTGAACCAAGAATTTTATTCAGAACGCTCGTGAATAGTCCGAAGCTGAATGCAGCGATCTTGCCTATTCCGCGCCCAGCTCCGCGCGCGGGTGCGGTAAGAATCCGGATAAAGCGGCCATCAAGAAAAGACCCGAGGCGTTCAGGGGCATCCAAGAAATCAAGGGCACTGCGCGATGGGGGAGTGTCAACAATGATGAGATCCCAGCTACCGTCCTCATCGGCCTTAGCGCGCAGCTGTCCGAGTTTTTCCATTGCCATGTACTCCTGCGTACCGGCAAATGATGACGACAGTGCTTGATAGAAGGGGTTATCAAGAATCGTCTGGGCACGTTCGGGATCAGCGTGTTCTTCAACGACCTCGTCAAAAGTGCGTTTCATGTCGAGCATCATCGCGTGCAATGAACCTTTGCCGTCGGCTCCGCAAACACCCTCAACTCGGCGCGGGGTGTTGTCGAGAACACTCAAACCCATTGCTTGCGCGAGGCGCTTAGCCGGATCAATAGTTAAGACACAAACATCGCGGCCCTGCTCAGCTGCCCGGAGTGCGAGTGCTGCTGCCGTGGTTGTCTTACCGACTCCGCCAGCCCCGGTGCAAACGATGATGGTGATCGACATATCGCCAAGTAGTGCATCAATTTCAAGAACTGGTGCGTTGAGTCTCAACGAATACCACCTTCGCGGAGCAAGTTGGCAAGTTCATAAAGCCCGCCTAGGTCAATACCCTCGGAAAGTAGTGGCAAAAAGAAAGTCGGGAGCCCGAGCTCAACTATGCGCTCGCTTTCGCGGGCCTCGAGGTCGACACGCAGGGCATGTTCATTGGCCTCGCGTAATAGTGTCGAAACAATAGTGGCACCAAGATCTTCGATTCCGGATTCATTTAGGCATTGCCCGATTATTTCTGCGGGCAAGGTGCCACTCCGTGCCTCCTGAAGCTGCTCGCCCGTTAGCATCGGTTTCCGAGTCATGTTTACAAAGATGCCGCCCACTGGCAAATTCGCAGCGCGCAGTTCGGCTACGCCATCAGCGGTCTCTTGAACCGGCATTTCTTCCAGTAACGTGACAAGGTGAACCGCGGTGCGCGGTGAGGAGATAATGCTCATCACCAAATCGGCGTGATTTCGAATAGGCCCGACTTTCGCTAAGCCCGAAACCTCGGAGTTCACATTTAGAAATCGAGCGATGCGGCCGGTTGGTGGCGCATCGAGCACGATGGCGCTGTAGGCGTTGGGCGCCCGCTTGTCAATCCGTCGCACGACCTCACAGGCTTTGCCGGTCAAGAGCACGTCACGAAGGCCGGGGGCGATGGTGGTCGCAAAATCAATTGCACCCATTCGGCGCAAGACTGAACCGGCTCGACGCAGGTTATAAAAAATGTCTAGGTAGTCAAGTAGTGCTTCCTGGGCATTTATTGCTAGTGCCCAAACCTCGCCGCCACCGGGTGCAACCGCGATTTTGCGTTCCTCGTAGGGCAATGGAGGGGTGTCGAATAGTTGAGCGATGCCTTGGCGGTCTTCGACTTCCATCAGCAAGGTGCGCTTACCTTGATGGGCGAGGGCTAGAGCTAAAGCCGCGGCAACGGTTGTTTTACCCGTGCCACCTTTACCGGAAACCACGTGTAAGGCCACGCCAGGCCACATGATGTCCTTCACTTCACCAGTCTAAGTGCAGCCAGCGGCCTCGCCCACTTCTAGGACGGGTACTACTCTGCGGTATGACCAAATGGGAGTACGTGACCGTACCGTTGCTAGTTCATGTGACAAAACAGATACTCGATACGTGGGGTCAAGATGGCTGGGAGCTCGTGCAGGTGGTGCCCGGGCCTAATCCGGAGAATATGGTCGCCTACCTCAAACGTCCGCTCGCGTAATCTCAAAGGAGTCAATGATGAGCGCACAATCAAGTGTTGAGCAACGTATAGCGGCCCTTGGCTTGACGGTGCCTGAGGTGGCGGCGCCGGTGGCCGCGTATGTGCCAGCCGTGGTCACCGGTAGTTACGTTTTCACCTCAGGTCAACTGCCGTTCGTCGACGGCAAGCTTCCAAGAACCGGCAAAGTTGGTGCTGAAGTTAATCAGGATGACGCGGCAGATTTGGCACAACTATGCGCACTAAATGCGATTGCTGCCGTGAGATCTGTTATCGGAGATCTTGACCGAGTGGTGCGCGTTGTCAAAGTCGTTGGTTTCGTCGCCAGTGCTCCGGATTTCACCGGCCAGCCGTTTGTCATGAACGGCGCGAGTAAGTTACTTGGTGAAGCTTTTGGTGATGCAGGGGTTCATGCGCGATCTGCGGTAGGCGTCGCCGTCCTGCCGATGGATTCACCGGTCGAGGTTGAACTGGTCGTTGAGATTTCTAAGTAAATTATGGAAATAGTGGAGGCGCGGCCCGCGGCGACTGTCATTTTACTTCGTGAAGTTGAAGGTGGGTTCGAAACCTTCTTAATGCGCCGATCAAAAACAATGCGATTTGCACCGGG
>WLHM01000174.1 GCA_009702725.1 Actinomycetota bacterium
GCAATAATCGGCGGCGGGCCAGGTGGTTATGAAGCTGCCTTGGTTGCCCGGCAGTTAGGTGCCGACGTCACCTTGATCCACAGCACCGGCCTTGGCGGGTCAGCCGTACTGACCGACTGTGTTCCTAGTAAGGCTCTGATCGCCACCGCCGGAGTTATTACCGCCGCCGGCTCGAGCGCCTCACTTGGTGTCCGGTTGAACGGCCAGCCACCAACCGCTGCCAATTTTGGAGTTGACCTCCGGGCCGTCAATGCCCGCATTAATGCACTTGCTGCGGCCCAGAGCCAAGACATCACCGCGAGCCTTGTTGCCCAGGGCGTAAAACTTATTAGCGGGCACGCCGAGCTCCGCGGACCGCGAATAGTCTCGATCTCAACCAGTGATGGCGTAATTACCGAAATAACTGCCGAAATCATTTTGATAGCTACGGGTGCTCGCCCGCGGCAGTTACCTGAAGCCCTACCTGACGGTGAGCGCATTCTTGACTGGGAGCAACTTTATGGCTTAACCGAGTTACCCGAACGGCTCATCGTGGTCGGTTCTGGGGTAACCGGCGCTGAATTCGCCGGGGCCTATCACGGTCTTGGATGCGATGTGGTGCTCGTGTCATCACGCGATCGGGTCTTGCCCGGAGAAGACCCAGATGCCGCACAAGTCATTGAGGACGTTTTTAAAAGAAATGGCGCGAGCGTTAAAGAGCAATCGCGAGCTATCGCTGCGCGCCGTACGGCAAGTGGAGTTGAAGTAACCCTTGATACCGGGGAAATAATTACCGGTTCACATGCACTTATGGCGGTCGGATCCTTACCAAACCCCGACGCCATTGGGCTTGAATCTGCCGGCGTAGAGCTTGACGAGCGGGGATTCATTGTGACCGATCGGGTTTCAAGAACATCGGTCAACGGCGTCTACGCCGCAGGAGACTGCACGGGCGTACTGATGTTGGCATCGGTCGCTGCGATGCAAGGTCGTATCGCGATGTGGCATGCGCTCGGCGACGCCGTCGCACCGATAGAACTGCATCAAGTGTCGAGTACCGTTTTTACTAACCCAGAAATTGCTACGGTCGGCGTTTCGCAGCGCGATCTGGACAACGGCAGCTTCGTCGGTGACGTAGTTTTGGTGCATCTCGCGGCTAATGCGCGAGCTAAGATCGAGGAAACCCATGACGGCTTCGTCAAACTCTTCTGCCGCACCGAGACGCGCATCATCGCCGGGGCCGTCGTCGTCGGGCCTAATGCCAGTGAACTAATTCACTCACTTACGATTGCGGTAGAGCAACGGCTAACTGTCGATCAAATCGCCGCCACCTTCACGGTATACCCGAGCCTTTCGGGATCCGTGGCCGAAGCGGCCCGGCGATTGCGCTTCGCGGTCGGCTAACCGGGTGTTACGCGGTAAGTTCATCCCGTGACTATCAATGAGGCCACTCAACTCGCCAATGACCGCGCCACCGAGGCCGCGGCCGCCCTCGCAGCCCTCAGTGGGGTAGCAAGCCACCAGATCGCGGTGGTACTTGGCTCGGGCTGGGTGCCGGCCGCTGATTTACTCGGACGGACGGTGGCGGAATTCCCAGTAACTGACCTCCCCCATTTCGCACCACCAGCGGTTGCCGGGCATGCCGGCACGGTCCGAAGCATTGACGCTGACGGCACCGCGGTGCTTGTCTTTCTGGGCCGCACCCACCTTTATGAAGAACTTGGAGTCGACGCCGTTACCCACGCGGTTCGCACCTCGGCGATGGCCGGTTGCCAGACAATGGTGCTCACCAACGGCTGTGGTGGCCTTGATGCCAACTGGACCCCCGGAACCCCGGTGCTGATTCGCGATCATCTCAACCTCACCGGTGCATCCCCTTTACACGGGGCCCATTTCGTTGACTTGACCGATCTTTATTCACCGCGCCTGCGCGAGCTATGCCACACCATAGAACCGGGTTTGCCCGAGGGCGTATATGCACAATTTCGTGGCCCGATGTATGAAACCCCTGCCGAAATCCAGATGGTTCGAGCAATGGGCGGCACCCTCGTGGGCATGAGCACGGCGCTGGAAGCCATCGTCGCTCGCTCACTAAATATGGAGATCTTGGGCCTCTCTTTGGTAACTAACTTGGCCGCCGGGATGTCTGGTCAGGCACTTAATCACCTTGAAGTACTGGAAGCGGGTCGAGCCGCCGCCGCTCGAATGGGCGATTTACTCGCCCGGGTGATTCGACAGCTCGCGTGAGCGACCTCGCGGCCGCAAGTAAGTGGCTAGAGATTGACCCCGACCCACAAACCCGAAGTGAACTTGAAGAACTAATTGCGAAAGTAAAAAACGGCGATGTAGTCGCTCAGCAAGAGCTGGCTGACTCTTTCAACGGCACCTTGCAATTCGGCACCGCCGGGCTCCGTGGCCCCCTTGGGCCAGGCTCCAATCGCATGAACCGCGTGGTCGTTATTCGAGCCGCCGCCGGGCTCGCCCGCTATTTGACCCAATTGCACCCGGGCGGGAGCGCGGTCGTCATCGGCTACGACGCAAGGCACAACTCCGAAGTTTTCGCACATGACACCGCTGCGATTATGGTGGGCGCCGGAGTCAGTGCGATGGTGCTCCCCAGGCCGCTACCCACTCCGGTGTTGGCATTTGCTATCAGATACTTGGGCTGCGCCGCTGGCGTGATGGTTACCGCCAGTCACAACCCACCGCGCGATAACGGCTACAAGGTGTACCTCGAATCCGGTAGCCAGATCGTGCCACCCGCAGATACTGATATCAGTGAGTGCATTGCGGCTGTCGCGGCAATCGGTGATATCGCGCAACTTGCGCAAGGTGATGACTGGATAACTCTCGGTGACGACGTACTGGATGCCTACATCTCCTGCACCGCAGGGTTGATCGCACCAACGGCACCCCGCGATATCAAAGTGGTCTACACCGCAATGCATGGAGTCGGTGGCAAAGTCGTCAACCAAGTCATGAGCGCCGCTGGCTTTGCCCAACCAATACCGGTAACCGAGCAGTTCACGCCAGATCCAGACTTTCCCACCGTGGCCTTCCCTAACCCCGAAGAGCCAGGGGCCATGGATTTGGCCCTTGCGACTGCCCGGGCGAATTCGGCCGACATAGTTATTGCCAATGACCCAGACGCTGATCGTTGCGCGGTGGCCGTACCTGCGCCAGCCGAAGACTCCACCGACGGCTGGCGCACGCTCAAGGGCGATGAAGTGGGTGCACTCCTTGCCTGGTGGATGATTTCGCGCGGTACCGCTCCCGGTGTCTTTGCGCAATCAATCGTCTCCTGCTCACTCCTTAAAGCAATTGCCGAATCCGCTGGTCATCGATACCAACAAACACTTACCGGATTCAAATGGATAGCCCGAATCCCAGAACTCCGCTTCGGCTACGAGGAGGCTCTCGGCTATTGCGTTGACCCAGATGTGGTCAAAGACAAGGACGGCGTCTCCGCCGCCTTGCTGATCACCGAAATGGCCGCCCACTTGAAAGCGACGGGGCGCACCGTTCAAGATGTCCTCGACGAGCTTGCACTGGCCCACGGGCTTTATGTCACCGAGCAGGTCTCGGTCCGCGCTCAAGATGTCACTTTTATTTCCGACATCATGCGCAAACTTCGGAACGAAACACCAACCGCAGCCGGCGGTTTCGCGGTCCTCGCATTTGATGATTTTGAACAAGGCGTCGACGGCCTCCCACCCACCGATGGGTTGCGATTTATGCTCGAAGGCGGTTCGCGCGTTATCGTGCGACCAAGTGGCACCGAACCCAAGATTAAGTGCTACCTACAGGTGGTAATCCCGGTCACCCAAGGGGCACTTAAGCCCGCACGCGACACCGCCAGAGACCACCTAGACGCCATCGGCGCGTCGGTTCGTTCTTGGTTAGAGTAGTAGCGTGCAAATGGTTGCCGATCCTTTAACCACCACCGGGGCACTGCGTGAGTTCTTGCACGCTTTGCCGGGGGTAGATGAAGTCGGCGCCACCGCTCGAGCAGCAGCACTGTCAACACGGTCGATAAAGACCGAAGCCAAAGCCTGGGCGATCGATCTGGCAATAC
This sequence comes from Actinomycetota bacterium, assembly GCA_009702725.1. Lineage (GTDB taxonomy): Bacteria > Actinomycetota > Actinomycetes > S36-B12 > S36-B12. Next base: position 4,055 of record WLHM01000174.1, read on the forward strand.
GCATGGTTGACCTAACCACCCTTGAGGGGATGGACACCCCGGGCAAGGTCCGGGCGATGTGCGCCA
>WLHM01000175.1 GCA_009702725.1 Actinomycetota bacterium
CCAACATCGCAACTAGACCGATACCTAGTAAGCCCGTGACAAAGACGATAAAGACTCCACGGCTGGCGCGTTCTGCTCGCAGTGGAGAAACCAAACGTAAGTTCGGCCGAGTATGCCCACGCGCATGTGCGCCTCGAGTCGCATACTCCGTGGCGCCAGTTTTAGCAGGGTCAACATCACCCAAAATCTCAGGCGCGACCTCGTGCTTACGGGCTGCTGAGCTCATGCCGCCACCCGCTCTGCTGCTCGAACACGAACTGATGCTGATCGCGGATTGCTGGCCAGTTCACTTTCATCCGCAACCTCGGCACCGCGCGTTAACAAATGCAGCCACGGAAGCAGGTTGTCCGGAATGACCGGCAGCCCGTGCGGTACATCAGGATGTGCGCCCTTGGCGAGTGCCTGCTTAACCATGCGATCTTCAAGTGATTGATATGACATCACCACAATGCGCCCCCCAAGACAAAGTGCATCAAGGGCAGCAGGCAACGCGGCTCGGAGTGCATCCAGCTCGCCGTTCACTTCAATTCGTAAAGCCTGAAACGTGCGCTTAGCCGGATTACCTCCAGTGCGCCGAGCCGGTGCCGGGATTGCATCACGGATAAGTTCAACCAACCGCGTGGAGTTACTAAATGGTGCTACAGCGCGCTCGGCAACGATCTTGGAGGCAATTCGCCCAGCGAACTTCTCTTCGCCATAGATACGAAGTACGCGGGCCAGTTGCTTTTCGTCGTAAGTGTTTAGCACGTCTGCCGCCGTCATCCCGGTGGAGGCATCCATCCGCATGTCTAGCGGCGAGTTGTTTGCGTATGAGAAACCCCGCTCAGCAACATCTAGCTGCATCGAGGAGACTCCAAGGTCAAATAGGATCCCCTGCACAGATGGCAAACCTAGGGAAGTTAAAACCTGTGGCAGTTCGTCGTACACCGCATGCACCAATGTGGTGCGCTCCCCGAAACTCGCTAGTCGTTCACGTGATAACTCGATTGCATCGATATCTCTATCAAGGCCAACAAGATGTAGCTCGGGAAATTGCTGAAGGGCATATTCAGCATGTCCGCCCAGCCCCACAGTCGCATCCACGAGTACCGCACCCGGGGCCGCAAGTGCTGGCGCCAAGAGCGCGATTACCCGAGCTGGCATAACCGGGAGGTGGCCCCCTGGTGTAGTCATCAGATTGGGCCCCAGCCACTAACCAAACTGGAGAAACCCACCATTACCGCCGAAGTTAGGCCCGTCGCCAGCGCCAATACCGCGAACAGGCGCAACGCATGGCGGGCCCGGTGACTAGCTGGCACGACGCGCAAGTCAGGCGCACTCGGGCGCTGGTGTGGCATCGCCACAGTCAGATCCGTGAGCTCCCGTGCCAGCGCCGTCATCTTTCCTCCACTTTTCTTTAGCCGATTTACTTAAAGCGAATTAGGTGCCTGAGGTACTTTCAGTAGCCGCGTGGCCAGGTCCCCACCCGCTAGTAAAAGCGGGCCCCTGGCGCGGGGGAAGTGCGTCAGGAACTGCGGGAGCGGGAGGAGACCTCACCGCGCGGAGTCACAAAATCCCGGGCACCACCTCTTCGCTGATACCGGAGAAGGCGTCCTCTTGGGTGGCCAAATATGAGTTCCAGGCGCTCGCATCCCACATCTCGACCGTGCTGCCATTACCCACGACTACGACTTCGCGATGTAGGCCCGCATATTCGCGCAGGGCCGGTGGCACAGTTATGCGCCCCTGACGATCTGGGATTTCATCGAAGGCGCCCGAAAACAGCACCCGGAGGTAGGCCCTTACCTGGGCATCGGAGCGGGAGGCCTCATTTAGCCGCTCGGCGTATGAGGCGAACTCGGCCGCGGGCCAGACCACTATTGAACGCTCTTGCCCCTTGGTGAGTACCAGCCCTGCCGCTAAGCCCTCACGGAATTTGGCTGGGAGGACCAACCGGCCCTTGTCGTCGAGCAGGGGGGCATGGGTTCCTAGAAACATCTGCCCCACCTCCTGTCCCACCGGCCCCATTGGCCCCATAGGTCACCTTCGTAACCCCAAGTGGCACCACTCTACTCCATTTTCCTCCACCGTCAACCTCATACCCCCAGTTTCAGGGCAAATTCCTCCACCGAATTGAGTGCCGTCCGTTTTTACCGAAGCCAGATATCAGGCTGAGGCGTCCCCGCGCGGGCCCCAAAGCGGGAAAGGCACCCCGAGGGCCCGATTGATCAATATGGCCTGCCCGATCATGACCAAGACCGCGAGAAGCAGAATGGCCAATTGACTTGGCGCGGTTATTAAGCCAGCGGCCACGATCAAAGTGGTAGCGCCGGCTGGAGCATGCGGCACGTGCAGCCAAACCATCGCCGCAAGGGTCAAGCAAAGTGCCAAAGTCAAGGCACCTGCCCTGGGCCAACTAACCCCAACGAGATCCGGGCCCGCATCAAGTAGACCAAAAACGAAGAGCGCAAAGACCCCAGCGACCACCCCGATTAACTGCCCGCAAAAAACATTGCGCGGAGCAGCTTGCACACTATTTGACGAAAAATAGAACACAAATGCGGTGGCCCCCAATGAGGGGAAGACGAGAGGCTGCTGAATTAACGCCGCAAAAACCGCTAACGTGCCAAATGAAATAAGTGCCGCGAAAAGCACATAGGCGCCCAACACTCTGGTGTGCCCAAAGCGTCGCTGCCACCCGGTGAGCCGGGATGTTTGCCCCGCGGGCGAGTTGAATATCATCTGGCTTCCACTTAGTTGGTAACCGATTCATCCGGTGGTCTTCCAGGCGGCTCACGCCGCTGCAAGTCAGCTACATAGGACCGCCAAGAATCTAGGCCTGGATCCACCAGCCTTGGAGCAGCCTCCGGAGCGGACGGCACTTCATCGGCAGCAGCACTTATCCGAGCCAGTCGAGCTTGCCAACGTGCCGAAAACCCCTTGGCGATACTTCCTTCTTTTCGATACCGATACCAAATCCAGATACAGAAAAGACCTATCATTGGCCATTCAAATGCGTAGGCCCAGGCTCGCCAAACTCCTTCGCCGATCCGCCGCACTTCGATAACGGTAAATACAGTGCACATGGCGACAGCCAGTACCATCGGAATATCCAGCTGCCAAAAATTACGGCGCCGTGAAGGCGCTTTTTCATTCATTGGATCGCCCAAATCGCTCACGTGATCACCCTGCCACGGTCGCACCGGAAGTGTCTAGTGAATAAACCCGGGTCTGCCTGCGAAACCAGACCAATATGAGCAATGCTTCTGCCGCCGCAACGCTCAAGAGATTTATCTTCCAGTCGACCGGATCGGTGGAGAGCACACGAATAAGCAGTATCACCGGTGGCCAGCCCACCATGGGAATGACAATCCCAACGACGGTATTAGCGCCGACAACGCAGGCGGCCCAGAGATAACCGGCGGCGACAAGCAACAAAGTGCCAAGAATTACTCCAAGTTCGGGGCCCAAAAGGGTGCCTAGTACCCCGACACCTGCCACTTCAGCCACCACCACGAGTAAAAGCACAGCCGAAAGTTGCGGGAATTTTACTAGCAAACCCAACCAACGCTGCTCAAGGAGATGGCCCAGTGGGAATGCCCAGACCAAAACCAGCGGCGCCGCTAACGCCAAAAGCACCACGGCCGGTGGCAAGAATTCACCGGTGGCTGTTCGAGCCGGCGAGATACCAATACGTGACATCACCACGGCAACCGCAATTGCCGACCCCATAACCACCAGCTCCCAAGCCGCATAACGAGCCAAGAGGGACCGCGATGGCTGTTCGGCAGTGATTCGTGCCACCACTTTGCCTCGCTGTAGCCAACCGATTCGCACTAAAACACCAAGCAAGACCACCTTTGTTAGAACTAAGACCCCGTAGAAAGTTCCGACGAATTGACTCACCTCCCCTAGATGCAGTGCCGAATTCAACAGCCCGCTCTCGGCGACGAAAATCGCGCACCAAAGCGCCAGCAGACTAAATCTTGGTAAGAGCAGCGAACTGCGTTCCGGCTCTAACCCCAAAAAAGAAACCAGCACCGCGAGGCCACCTACCCAGAGCGAAATTGCGGCTATATGAATGCCCAAACTTATGGTCTCGGAAAAGTGCGAGCCGTGCACTCCCCCGTGGCC
>WLHM01000176.1 GCA_009702725.1 Actinomycetota bacterium
ATGATCGTTGCTATTACAACCTTAGAAGTCGAATCAGGAGCAATGCTGCCCAAGAATGCCGCCGGGTTAGTTGGCGCGGGCGCCCTTTCAGTACTGGTGTTCCCGCTCATAGCCAACGTGCTCGGCAAGAAAGTAAAAAATCCGCTACCGGACGACGTTGCTGTCGACAAGTGAGAAATGTTAGACCCTAGCGGCGTAGACCGCATGTAGTGCTATACCAGCTGCCACCGACGCATTAAGTGACTCCGTATCGCTACTCATGTCGATGCGCGCGAGCCAATCACAGGTCTCACCCACTAGGCGCGATAGGCCTTCCCCTTCAGCCCCAATCACAATGACAACTCGATCGGTCAAGGTATCGGCAGGTAGCCCGGCTAAAGAGGTAGCGCCATCAGCGGCTAACCCAATAACCGTATAGCCCTTCTTCTGTAATGCTTGCAGAGCACGAGTCAGGTTCGGCACCTGAGCCACCGGTACTCGCGCCAGCGCACCGGCTGATGTCTTCCAGGCTCCAGCGCTGATACCGGCCGCACGCCTAGTTGGAATGACGATGCCATCGGCCCCAAAAGCTGCCGCGGAGCGTGCCACTGCGCCAAGGTTGCGCGGGTCAGTAACGCCATCAAGTGCGACAAGGAGCGTTCCACTACTAACCGATGCGAGGTCGGCATACTCATATGGCGGCATCGTGAGAACCAAACCTTGATGCACCGCGTTGTGAGTCATCTCGTCAAGATCTGTTCTGGAAATCTCGAACATCGGTACGTTTTGCGCAACCGCTAACCTCAAGGCCTCGCGCAGACGATCATCGGCATCCATTTTTATCTGGACATAAAGTGCTTTCGCAGGCACTTTCGCACGTAAGGCTTCAACTACTGAGTTGCGTCCAATTAGCAGATCAGCGGTGTCTCGCGTTCGACCACTGGATGGGCGGGCAGTCTTTTTAGCCGTATCTTGAATCCGGACCGAGGCGCGCTCCTTGCGCCCAGCTGGATGATGTGGACGTTCAACAGCCTTGGGCGTTGGGCCTTTGCCCTTTAGTTGCTTGCGACGCTGACCACCCGAGCCAACCGTTGCGCCCTTTTTGCTGCCATCATTTCGCATCGCGCCACGACGTTGTGAATTACCGGCCATGACTAATGCTCCAAAGTCCAGCGGGCACCTTGGGGGGTGTCCTCGATGCGAATACCGATGGCATCAAGCCCATCGCGGATGGCATCAGACGCCGCAAAATCCTTGCGAGCCCGAGCTTCTTGCCTTTGCTGCAGAGCCACCTGCACCAGCGCATCGATTACCGATTCAGTATCAGCATGGCCCGCTCCCACCCACGGCTCAGACCAAGGGTTGAGCCCGAGCACTTCGAGCATGGCAATAGTCGCATAGAAAGCATCGCCAACCAAACCCGCGTTCTTCTCTGTTAGGGCTGCATTTCCATTTCGCACCGTCTCATGCAAGACAGCAAATGCCTGCGGCACCGATAAGTCGTCGTCCATCGCTGTCTCAAATGCCGCTGGCCGCGCCGCCGGATTTGGCAAAAGGAGCAGCGGGTCGCCGCCAAGGAACTCGTGGCTACGTTGCAGGAAGCCTTCGATGCGGCGAAAACCTTGCCCAGCATCGTTAACAGAATCGTCGGAGTACTCCAGCATTGATCGGTAATGAGCGCCAACCAAGTAGTAGCGCAATTCGATTGGGCGAACTCTCTTCACAACTTCGTCGACCAGCAGTGAGTTACCAAGTGACTTGCTCATTTTCTCGCCGGCGGTCGTAACCCAAGCATTGTGCAGCCAGTAATTTGCGAATTGATCACCGGCCGCCTTCGACTGCGCGATCTCATTTTCGTGATGCGGAAAAATAAGGTCTAGGCCACCACCGTGGATATCAAAATGCGGACCCAGGTACTTCTCTGCCATAGCTGAACACTCAATATGCCAACCGGGGCGGCCAGGGCCCCATGGGGTATCCCAGTACGGTTCACCAGGTTTGGCTGATTTCCACATAGCAAAATCGCGAGCATCACGTTTGATCTGCGCCTCTGAATCAGGAGACGCCAACATATCGTCGATGCGCTGTCCACTTAATTTTCCGTACCCATCAAATGCGCGCACATCAAAATAGACATCGCCGTTCATCGCGTAGCCATGACCCACTTCGATCAGCCGCTGCATCATTTGAATCATCTCAGGGATGTGGCCGGTAGCCCGGGGCTCATATGTTGGCGGCAAGCACCCGAGCGCCTCGTAAGCGCGAGTGAATGCGCGCTCATTGCGCATCGCCACCACCCAATATGGAACATCATCATGGCCTGCGTTATGAATGATCTTGTCGTCAATGTCGGTGACATTGCGGATGAAGGTGACGTCAAATCCTCGAGCCGTTAGCCACCGACGCAACACGTCAAATGCGACCCCGCTGCGGATGTGCCCGATATGGGGCGGCGCCTGGACCGTGGCCCCGCAAAGATAAACACCGACCTTGCCAGGGGCGATGGGCACGAACTCACGCACCGAACGCGTGGCAGTGTCATAAAAAGAGAGGGAAGGCGGCACGGGTGCAGGCTACCGCAGCAGCGTGACGATCTTTTCTGGAGTGATGCGAACGACCACCCGTACATTATCGGTGCCGTCATCCATGGGGTAGCGATCAAGGTCCATATAAGCCTTCGCGGCACGGTCGATCAGCTCACGGCCGCCCTCTTCGGTCATGGTGGCAGTGCCCCGAACCTCGACATATGAGTACGGGGCCTCTTTGGGGAATACCAACAAAGTTACCTTGGAGTTCTTCTCGATATTTAGGTGCTTTCTGCGGCCCTTAACCGTTGAGACCAGGAGTTCGTCGCCGTCGCGCTCAACCCAAACCACCGATAGGTGCGGTTGGCCATCAGGTAGCATCGTGGCGATTGTTGCGAATTCAGGAGCGTCAAACCAAGGCTTTACCGCATCAGGGATTTGTGTTGTCATAGCCCGCAGTCTAGATCTAGGTGTCAGAGGCGGCGACACTGGCAATGGCCATCGCCGCCAGCCCCTCGCCACGGCCGGTTAGCCCCAGACCGTCGGTGGTGGTGCCGGAGACACGCACGGGGGCACCGATAGCCGCCGAAAGCACATCTTGAGCTTCTTGACGCCGAGAACTTACGCGCGGTTGGTTGCCGATAATTTGCACGCTGGCGTTGCCAATAGCGAATCCTGAATTGCGCACCAACCCAGCGACCTCCGATAACAAGGTAACCCCGGATGCGGACGAATACTTCGGATCCTCCGTGCCGAACACTGATCCCAGATCACCTAGGCCGGCGGCACCTAAAAGGGCATCACAAATTGCATGTGCTGCAACATCGGCATCTGAGTGCCCGCTCAGTCCAATGGCATCAGGCCAAAACAATCCGGCGAGCCATAGCGGCCTGCTTGAATCGAATGCGTGTACGTCAACCCCGATGCCCACCAGGGGGATAGACATGTCTCGATGACTAGACGGCACCCGAAGCCCGCCGTTTCGCGATAATCGCTTCGGCCAAAACTAGGTCTATCGGCCTCGTGACTTTGAATGCTTCCTCGTGCCCAGCAATAACGTGCACAGTTACTCCCATGCGCTCGACCATGCCGGCATCATCAGTGATTACTGTTTCATCGATATCCAATGCGGCATGCGCCGCTTGCAGAACATCACGCGCGAAGCCCTGTGGTGTTTGGATGGCGCGAAGTGATGACCGCGGCGGTGTCGCAATCACATCCGAATCAGCGTTTACCTCTTTGACCGTATCGACCATTGGTACACCCGGCACCACCGCAAGATGGCCTTGCCGCACCGCTGCGACAACAGCACTCACCAACTCAGGCGGCACCAGTGGGCGGGCTGCGTCGTGAACGAGCACCACATCAACGTCAGCCGGCAGGCCAATCAGGGCCCGAGCAACAGACTCTGGTCGGGTGTCGCCGCCGGCAACGACACTGACATCGGCGTTGAACTGCTTCTGCACCAGCAATGCACTAACTTCGTCAACACTTTCGGCCGGCACGGCAACAATTACTAGATCAACCGCGCGCGACTCCGCTAGTGCGTTGACGGCGTGGACAAACATCGGCACACCCGCTAGTTGCCGCAATGCCTTTGGAGTA
>WLHM01000177.1 GCA_009702725.1 Actinomycetota bacterium
GGCGCCCAGGTGAGTTCGTGGCTGAACTCCTAGATCACTTTGTGAAATTTCACCAAGACCGGTTTGGCTGGCCCGGGGCACCGATCCATGACGCCGTCACGATCGCCCATCTGATCGACCCAACTTTGGTGACAACCCTGGCGATGAATGTGCAAATTGATACGATTTCATCACTGTGTATGGGGAGAACCGTGGCTGATCGCTGGTCTGTTACCGGTCTTCCGGCGAATGTAAACGTTGGACTAGATATTGATCGTGACCGTTTCGTTACCCTTTTGCTGGGCCGTTTATCACAACTTGCCTAAGAATCCCGTGGGTGAACATTGACCCCCGGTTGGGGACTATAGTCAGGCCCAATAATCCGCTCTCACAAGGAGATAAATGAAGACCAACTTTAAGATTGTGGCGGCAGTTCTTGCCGTATCGGCACTCGGCCTTGCTGGCTGCAGTAGCAGCAGCACGAGCACCGCGACTTCGGCGGCGCCATCGGCGGCTGCAGCCACAAGTGCGCCGGCAGCAGAAGCAGCGCCGGCCAGTGAGGCGCCAGTAGCACCGGCACCTGCAGCTCTAAAGGCGTGCCAGGTCACCGATGTCGGTGGGGTTGACGACAAGGGTTTCAACCAGAAGGCCTACAAGGGTGTCACCGATGCAGGTGCGAAACTCGGAATTGTTGGTTCAGTACTTGAATCACAGGCCGAGACCGATTACGTCCCCAATATTCAGTCCTTCGTGGATCAAGGTTGCGGGATCATCGTCACGGTCGGATTCCTCTTAGGTGATGCCACCAAGGAAGCCGCAAACGCAAACCCAACGATTCCTTTCTCAATCGTTGACTACGCGTATGCCGAGGGCGATATCACGGCCAACAATGTGCTCGGGCAGGTTTTCAATACCGACGAGGCCGCGTACTTGGCGGGCTACCTCGCTGCAGGTATGAGCAAGACCGGCACAATCGGTACCTTCGGTGGAGTTAACATCCCACCGGTGACCATCTTCATGGATGGTTTCTACCGCGGCGCAATGGCATACAACGCGGCCAATGGCGCCAAGGTCAAGGTCCTTGGTTGGGACCCGGCTAAGCAAAAAGGCCTGTTCACCGAGAACTTCGAGTCACTCGATGATGGCCGTAGCTTTGCGCAGAACCTTGTCGACGAAGGTGCCGACATCGTGATGCCAGTTGCTGGCCCGGTGGGCCTTGGCTCAGCGGCACTGGCAAAGGAACTGGGCCCTGAGAAGCTGATGATCATCGGCGTTGACAGCGATCAGTTCGAAAGCGATACCGCTAACCAGAGCGTGTACCTGACATCAGTGTTGAAGAACATGGATGTCACCACGTTCAATGCCATCTCCTCGGTACTTGATGGCACCTTCGCAGGTGGCGTTACCGTGGGTACTTTGGCAAATGGCGGCGTGGGCCTAGCCCCGTTCCACGACATGGATGCTTCGGTGCCACAGGCACTTAAGGATCAGATCGAGGCGCTTAGGGCCGGTATCTCTGACGGTTCGGTTGACGTCAAGAAGTAGTTTGTAGCAGTAGGGGGGAGGGGCCTGAGAAATCGGGCCCCTCTTTTCATTCCGGGCCACTAGGCTGAGATTCGCAATAGGGTTAGCAATTGGCTTTAGTAAGTTAAGTAACTTCGGACAAGGGCACTGGTGGAACTAGAACTTCGCGGCATTACCAAGAGATTTCCTGGTGTGCTCGCCAATGACAACGTGAACCTGACCGCGAGGTCGGGCATGGTGCTGGCGCTGATCGGCGAAAATGGTGCTGGGAAAAGTACCTTGATGAATGTGCTCTCTGGGCTTTATCAGCCCGACGAGGGTGAAATTCTCATTGATGGGGTGGTCCAGAAGTTCCCTGGCCCTGGCGCCGCGATTGCTGCTGGTATTGGGATGGTGCACCAACATTTCATGCTCATCCCGGTCTTCTCAGTTTTCGAGAATGTGGTTCTAGGAGTGGAGCCGACCAGAACAGGCGGGCTACTCGATCGTAAGAAAGCCCGCATTGAGGTCAAAGAGATCTCCGAAAAATATGGGCTAGCGGTTGACCCTGATGCCCTGATCGAGTCGTTGCCGGTTGGTATTCAACAGCGTGTCGAGATCATCAAAGTATTGCTGCGCGGTGCCAGGATTTTGGTATTCGATGAGCCCACCGCGGTGCTGACACCGCAGGAGGTGGAAGAGTTTTTCGGAATTGTGGCTGAACTAAAGGCACGTGGCGCCACCATCATCTTTATTACCCACAAACTCAAAGAGGCCCTAGCGATCGCAGACGATATTACTGTTTTGCGCGATGGCAAAGTCGTCGGCAACGCCGACCCGAAGACTGCGACCCCTGAGGTGTTGGCAGAGATGATGGTGGGCCGCCCGATTGATTTAGTCGTAGATAAGACTGAATCCGTTCTTGGTTCTCCGGTTCTCGAACTCAAAGATGTCACGGTAACCGATGATTTCGGACGCCCCTATCTCAATGACGTTTCCTTTCAGGTGTCGGCCGGCGAGATTGTCGGTATTGCCGGGATTCAGGGCAATGGCCAAACTGAACTCGTCGAAGTAATCACCGGCATGATGTCGCTCGCCGAAGGCACGATAAGTTTTCAGGGTGCTGATATTTCGCACTTAAGCCCCCGTAAAAGGCACGCGGCCGGTATGGCACATGTGCCAGAAGATCGCAATGAGAGTGGCATGGTTGGCTCATTTACGGTTGCCGAGAATCTCATTCTTGACTCGTACTACACCGAGCCCTTCTCCAAGGGTGGGCGGTTGCAACGCGCAGATATTGCCATGAGCGCCATTGGGTTAGTGGAGGCATATGACGTGCGGCCGCCCCATATCGAGAACACCGGGTCGGCATTATCTGGCGGGAACGCGCAGAAGATGATCGTGGCCCGCGAGTTCTCCAGAGATGTGCCATTACTGGTGTGTTCGCAACCGACCCGTGGCATTGACGTGGGCTCAATCGAATACATCCACGAGCAAATCATGCGTAAGCGTCAAGAGGGTAAGGCGATCTTGATTGTGTCGACTGAACTAGATGAGATTTTCGCTCTCTCGGATCGAATTTTGGTGCTATTTGATGGCAAAGTCGTGGCCGAGCGTAAGCCAGCAGAGACCACACCCGCGGAGATCGGCCTATTTATGGCGGGCAAGACGACATGACCACAACCCAGATTCCAAGTACCGATAACCCGGAGCCGAAGAATTCGCGCTCCTTCATGCAACAGCTGACAACCGGCACCGACTGGAAGTCCGCTGCACTTATCCCCGCACTTGCCGTACTAACGGCACTCATTATCGGGGTGGTGATCATCATGCTCACCGGCTCGAGTTTCGGTGACGCCATGACTGCTTATTGGGCATTGCTCCAAGGCTCAGTGGGCTCACTCAAGGCAATTTCTGAGACGTTAACCGCCGCAACACCACTGATTTTGGCGGGCCTCAGCGTGGCGATCGCTTTTCGCGCTGGGTTGTTCAATATTGGTACCGAAGGCCAGCTGCTCATGGGCGGGATGTTCGCCGTGTGGGCTGGCTTCGCTTTCACCGGGCTTCCGTTTTATGTCCACATACCGCTCGCGCTATTGGCAGGAGTGCTGGGTGGTGCCATTTGGGGCTTCATCCCGGGTTTCTTAAAAGCTAAGACCGGCGCCCATGAAGTAATCACCACCATCATGTTGAACTACATCGCCCTACGCCTTGTTGACTTCTTGTTGAAGACGGAGATTTTCCAGCGCGAAGGGCGCAATGATCCCGTTTCCAAGACCGTCGAGGCCTCGGCGCAACTGCCTTTGCTCTTAGGCTGGATTAACCCGGGGCTGCGGGTGCACCTAGGTTTAATTGTCGCGATTGCGGCCGCAGCCTTCATCCACTGGCTCTTGTTTCGCACGACCACCGGATTTGAGTTTCGAGCCGTGGGGGCAAATCCCAAGGCGGCTAGATACGCGGGCATGTCGATTACCAAGACCTATGTGCTCGTCATGGTTATCGGCGGTGCGCTGGCGGGGCTGGCAGGTGCGGGGCAAGTCCTTGGAGTTCTTGACAGAGCCACTCCAGGCTTCTCCTCCGGTCTTGGTTTTGATGCCATTGCGGTAGCGCTCCTTGGGCGCTCGA
>WLHM01000178.1 GCA_009702725.1 Actinomycetota bacterium
ACGGTCGTCAGCAAATTACAGGAATTGACCGGGGCCCGGTTTGCGACATTCGGCGAGAAGGATTACCAGCAGTTAGTGCTGGTTACCCGGATGTTTGCAGATCGTGAAGTGCCTGTCGAGGTGGTACCCGTGCCCACAGTGCGTGAAACTGATGGGCTGGCGCTAAGTAGTCGAAATCGCTATCTTTCCGAAAAGGAGCGGGCCTGTGCCGCCCTTATCCCGCAGGCGGTCGAAGCCGCCGTTGCTGCTGCGCAAGATGGGCCAGGTGCAGCGATTGCGGCGGGCCTGGAAGTCCTGTCAAAAGATTCAGCGATAAAAGTCGACTACTTCGTGGTGACTGCGCCCGATCTTGGGCCAGCTCCCACTAGTGGGCCGGCTCGGGTCGTGGTGGCCGTGCGTATTGGTGCCACGAGATTGCTCGATAATGCACCCTGTGACTTGGGGGCGCCGGCATGAGTGGAGTTGTGGTGAGTAACTTGCGGCTAACGCAGCGTTTACGAGCAGACAAACCTGGCTGGACCGCGCGCGCCGATGTGGTGGTCGTGGGCTCGGGGGTCGCTGGTTTGACAGCTGCGCTGCATGCACGGGCCGCAGGCAAAACCGTGCTCTTGGTTACCAAGGCGCAAGTTAATGAAGGCTCGACGCGGTGGGCTCAAGGTGGCATTGCGGCGGCATTGGCCGAAGATGATTCACCCCAAGAGCATTTGCAGGACACCTTGGTTGCCGGGGTTGGCTTGTGCAATGAAGAAGCCGTGCAGGTACTCGTGACACAAGGGCCGGATGCAGTTCGTGAGCTGATCACTTTTGGTGCACATTTTGACCTTGATGCTGCTGGTCGAATCTCGCTAACTCGTGAAGGGGGCCACCTTCGTGATCGCATCGCCCACGCCGGTGGCGACGCAACGGGCGCCGAAGTCTCGCGCACGTTAGTCGCGGCGGTTGCCGCTGATGCGGGCATCGAAGTAGTCGAGAATGCCCTTGTACTTGATCTGCTCCTGGATGAAACCGGAGCGGCACAAGGGGTGACCTTGCACGTGGTTGGCACCGGGCAACGGGGTGGCATTGGCGCAGCCCTGGCACCGAGTGTTGTCCTTGCTTCTGGCGGTTTCGGGCAAGTCTTCTTGCAATCCACGAATCCGTATGTCGCCACGGGCGATGGTGTTGCACTAGCACTGCGCGCGGGTGCTGATGTCGCTGATCTTGAGTTTGTGCAGTTCCACCCGACGGTGTTATGGCTTGGGCCATTGGCTCAAGGGCAGCAACCGCTGGTTTCTGAAGCGGTGCGCGGTGAGGGCGCGGTGCTACTGGATAACGGCGGCCAGCGTTTCATGGTGGATGAGCACCCACTCGCTGATCTAGCGCCGCGCGATGTGGTTGCAAAAGCGATTATGCGCCGCATGCGTGAGACCGGTGCCGCCCATGTCTGGCTTGACGGGCGCGCACTTGGTGCTGACCGTTGGGTGCACCGCTTCCCGACGATCCTTGAATCATGTCGAACCCGGGGCATTGATCCAGTTACTGATCTGATCCCGGTGTCACCCGCCCAACATTTTGCCTCCGGTGGGGTACTCACCGACCTATGGGGCCGCACTTCCATTAGTGGCCTATTCGCCTGTGGTGAAGTCGCCTGCACCGGTGTTCATGGGGCGAATAGGTTGGCGTCCAATTCGCTACTTGAAGGTTTGGTTTTCGCTACTCGCATAGGTGATGTCCTGGCGCAGGAGCACCCGGTCGTACGTGAGCCGGTATCGACGTCAGCAACAGAGGATTTGCTACCTAATCGAGTGCGAAGGGATATTCAGCGCACCATGGATCAACATGCCGGTGTGTTGCGCAGTAAGGCATCTTTGGATTCAGCCGCCAAGGAGCTGGCAGCACTTGAGGCCCAAGAGGGGGCTAAGCCCTGCACCGAAGATTGGGAAACCACCAACATTCATGCACTCGCCAGCGTGCTGGTGCACCATGCGGTGCTGCGTGAAGAGACCCGTGGGTCGCATTGGCGCGAAGACTACCCAGACCGTGACGATGAAAAGTGGCGGGTGCGGTTAGTGTCACGACTTAATGAGCGGGGCCAGCTTGAGACGAGGCGGATTGATGTGGATGCGAACTCGGTTGCGCCATGAGTGATTCAACTGTCGCGGGGCTAAATGCCGCTGGGCTCGATCCGGTTGCGGTGAATATGCTCATCGAGCTCGCTCTGGAGGAGGATTTAGCCGGAGGTGAGGATGTAACAACCGTTGCCACGGTGCCTCTCGGGCAGCGCGCGACCCTTGATTTGGTGGCACGTCAAGCCGGCATTGCAGCTGGTATTCCGGTTGCGGCAGCGGTCTTTGAAAATGTCAACCCGGCGTTGGAGATCAAGTTCTTGGCCGGTGATGGTGATCGAGTCGAACGTGGAGACGTGTTAATTTCGATAACTGGCCCCACCCACGATCTGTTGCGCGCCGAACGCCCGGCACTCAATTTGCTCGGCCATCTAGGTGGCATCGCGACTCTTACCGCGGCGTGGGTGGCGGCGGTTGCGGGCACGGGTGCGATTGTTCGCGACACCCGCAAGACCACTCCGGGTTTGCGTGCTCTGGAGAAATACGCCGTGCGTTGTGGGGGTGGCCAAAACCATCGAATGTCACTAGCTGATGCCGCCTTGGTCAAGGACAACCATGTGTTGGCTGCTGGTGGTGTCGCTGAAGCCTTTGCTGCGGTGCGGGCTAAATACCCCGAGGTGCCGGTTGAAATCGAGGTCGACTCACTTCAACAACTTGATGAGGTATTGGAGGCCGGTGCCGATCTGGTCCTGCTGGATAACTTCACGGTCGACCAACTTCATTTGGCGGTGAAGCGCACCCGCGGTCGCGCGAAACTTGAGGCCTCCGGCGGGCTGAGCTTGGGAGTGGCTGCCGAGGTGGCCGCGACGGGGGTGGACTACCTTGCGGTGGGTGCGTTGACTCATTCGGCGCCGGTTCTTGATATCGGTGCTGACTTACGGCAGGAGGCCTAAGTGCTGCTAGCCATTGATGTTGGTAACACCAATACGGTCTTAGGGTTATTTGATGGTGAGTCGCTGTCGGCTTCATGGCGGATAAAGACCGATGGCCGCACCACCGCCGATGAACTAGTGCTTACCTACCGGGGCTTGCTCTCAGGTCAGTCGAAAGTCACCGGTATCGCGTTGTGTAGCACGGTGCCAGCGGTGCTAAGTGAGATGCGCCTGATGCTCGATCGCTACTACAGCGGTATCCCAACCATCATTATCGAACCTGGCATCAAGACCGGAGTTCCGATTTTGACCGATAACCCAAAAGAGGTTGGCGCTGACCGCATCGTGAACACCTTAGCCGCGCATCACCTATTTGGCGGACCATGCATTGTTGTTGACTTCGGCACCTCAACAAACCTTGACGTGGTGTCAGCAAAAGGTGAGTTTTTGGGTGGAGCACTTGCCCCCGGTATTGAGATTTCTTTAGATGCCCTCGCCCAACGCGCTGCGCAATTGCGCAAAGTTGAATTGGTGCGTCCGCGCTCACCTATTGGAAAGAACACGGTAGAGGCGCTGCAGTCGGGAGCTCTTTACGGGTTCGCTGGGCAAGTTGATGGTCTAGTTGATCGTATTCGCGAAGAACTTGATGAGTTGACCGCGGTCGTTGCGACAGGTGGGCTGGCTCCGATTGTGGTGCCCGAGTCGCGCACAATTACCCATCACGAGCCCGATTTAACCTTGATTGGCCTGCGGTTGGTATTCGAAAAGAATCAGTGATGTTGTAGTCGGCCCAGGGCTGGCGGCTAAATGTTGAGATATTTGCATAATGTGGGGTTACCCCCACATTTTATCAATGGAATTTTGAAATATTTGTGAAATGAGTTTGCCTTTTCCATAGGTAAAGCGCATTATCACCACATGACAAAACGTGAAGGCTGGATCGCCGGGCTTGTGGTTGCCGCTGTTCTTCTTGCTGCGGCGGGGGTTTGGGTGGTAGCCAAGCCGGCTTCTGAATCCTCGGCGGGTGAGTCTTGGCTGTTCTCCCAGTCGGCTGATGGTGGATACCTCAGTAAGAACACTGACGGCAGTTACACATTGGCCCTTACCGGCGTAGATGCAAACACGTTG
>WLHM01000179.1 GCA_009702725.1 Actinomycetota bacterium
AGTGTCGAGGTGCGAATTCCGCCATACGCCGCGGTGCAAGCAATACCTGGTCGCACGCACCGACGCGGTACCCCTTCTGCCGTTGTCGAGACAGATGCACGAACTTGGCTGGAGTTATGTGTCGGGCGGATCAAGTGGGCAGATGCCACCAATTCGGTTCGGGCCAGTGGAGAGCGGTCAGATTTGTCACCGTGGCTACCCCTTTTCGGTGAATAAATCTGACCCTCGAATAGTTGCGCGCCTACGGTCGGAGGTGGCCTGAAAATCGCGTAGGCTGGTGTCGTGGCCCGCGGTGATGGACTCCTTTCACATGATCTCCTCCCGGGTGAAAAAGGACCCCAAGACGCATGTGGTGTTTTCGGTGTTTGGGCACCCGGTGATGAAGTTGCCAAGCTCACCTACTTCGGTCTGTATGCCTTGCAGCACCGGGGCCAAGAGTCGGCAGGCATGGCGGTTAGTGATGGCAGCCAGATCCTCGTATACAAAGACATGGGTCTGGTGTCCCAAGTTTTCACCGAGGCGAATCTTGAGTCGATGCGCGGGCACGTAGCCATCGGCCACACACGCTATTCGACGACCGGTGCCAGTATTTGGGAGAACGCGCAACCAACATTTCGTGCTACCGCAACCGGGCACCTAGCCCTTGGCCATAACGGAAACATCACCAATATTGCCGCGCTTCGTCGTCGACTCTTGGCACGATCACGTGAATCAGGTGAGTTACCACTTGATAATCCGATTGCGACATCGAGCGACACTGATGTATTGACCGCCTTGCTTGCATCACATCCGGATTTAAGTGTGATGGCGGCGGCAATGGAAGAACTCCCGCACGTAAAAGGTGCATTCTCGCTGGTGTTCATGGATGACGATGCCTTATATGGTGCACGTGATCCGCAAGGGATCCGTCCACTTTCCCTAGGCCGGCTAGAACGCGGTTGGGTATTAGCGAGTGAGACCGCAGCCCTAGACATCATCGGAGCTTCGTTCGTACGCGAGATTGAACCAGGCGAGATTATTGTTATAGATGACCAAGGGGTGCGCTCGGAGCGATTTGCCGAAGCCGACCCCAAGGGATGCTTATTCGAATACGTTTATCTAGCCCGTCCGGATACCACCATTGCGGGCCGAAGCATTCAGGCAACTCGAGTTGAAACCGGTCGCATTCTCGCCCGCGAGCACCCAATTGAAGCTGATCTGGTTATCCCGGTCACAGAGTCTGGGCGTTATGCCGCAATTGGTTACGCCCAAGAGTCAGGCATTCCGTTTTCTGAGGGACTAGTTAAAAACGCCTATGTGGGGCGCACTTTTATTCAGCCGTCACAGTCCATTCGCCAACTCGGAATTCGACTTAAGCTGAATCCACTACGCGAGGTTATTGGCGGGCAGCGACTCGTCGTGGTGGATGATTCCATTGTGCGGGGTAATACCCAACGGGCTTTGGTTCGCATGTTACGCGAAGCGGGTGCGCGAGAAGTCCATGTGCGTATTTCTAGCCCACCGGTCGAGTGGCCCTGCTTCTACGGGATTGATTTTGCTAGCAGATCAGAGCTGGTGGCGAACGGGTTAACGGTTGAGCAGATCTGCCGGTCGATCGGTGCTGATTCACTTGGCTACGTATCCCTTGACGCCTTAATTGAGGCTACGACTATCCCCAAAGAGAAACTGTGTCGAGCCTGTTTCGATGGGATCTATCCGGTTGAGCTACCCGAAGCACAGTTCTTAGGTAAGCAGCTACTTGAAGGTATTGAGCGACGCGCACTTGATGGCACTTTTGATATCGAGGGCGTCAACACCATGGTCGGCGGCGGCGCCGGCGATGCGCTGGAAAGGCCATGACGGGCGCCTCATATGCGGCGGCCGGAGTTGATGTTGAAGCCGGGGAGCGCGCTGTTGCTTTAATGCGGGCTTCGGTAAAGGCGGCTCAGCGGCCCGAGTCGGTCGGAGACTTCGGGGGATTCGCCGGGCTCTTTGATGCATCAGCGCTCACTAGATATCGCAAGCCACTACTCGCTACATCTACCGACGGAGTTGGTACCAAAGTTGCGGTTGCCCGCGCGATGGATTTGCACGACACCATCGGGATTGATCTGGTAGCGATGGTGGTTGATGACCTAGTTGTTGTTGGCGCCGAACCCCTTTTTCTAACGGATTACATTGCGACAGGCGCGGTGGTGCCTGAGCGCATTGCGGCGATTGTGGCCGGTATTGCGACCGGGTGTCAGTTAGCCGGTTGCGCGTTACTCGGTGGCGAGACCGCGGAGCACCCGGGTTTAATGGCACCTGATGAGTACGACGTTGCGGGTGCAGCCACCGGAGTTGTAGAAGCCGATGCATTACTTGGTCCTGATCGAGTTTTAGCTGGCGATGTCGTGGTGGCCATGGGGGCATCGGGCCTGCACTCAAATGGATATTCACTTGCGCGATATGTGCTCTTAG
This sequence comes from Actinomycetota bacterium, assembly GCA_009702725.1. Lineage (GTDB taxonomy): Bacteria > Actinomycetota > Actinomycetes > S36-B12 > S36-B12. Next base: position 2,440 of record WLHM01000179.1, read on the forward strand.
GGGACAAAGGGCCGGGCTTGCACGCCTACTTGCCGGAACTTGATCGCACAGTGGGCGAGGAGTTACTTGAGCCGACTCGCATATATGCGAAAGATTGTCTGGCGCTAATTGATGCGGTGACTGTGCACGGCTTCAGCCACATTACCGGTGGCGGGCTAGCCGCCAATATTGCTCGGGTGCTGCCCGCGCACCTGGCGGCAGAGATTGATCGAAGCACGTGGTCGCCGCTGCCAATTTTCAACTTGATTCGCCAACTAGGTGCGGTAGATCAACTTGAACTTGAGCGCACATTGAATATGGGGATCGGTATGGTAGCGATTCTGCCTGCTGTAGAAGCGCAAAACGCAATTGATTTGCTAGCGGCCCGAGGGGTTAACGCATGGGTTTGTGGCGTGGTGCGTGTTCGCGGGGATGGCGAGGTGGGCGACTCTGCTGGCAAAGGCGGTGGCGGTGGCGTGGTAATGCTGGTCGGCCAGCACTAACAAACGAGAGCTAGTCGGCTGGTTCGTCGTAATATTTAGCGTAGGGGTCGTCCTCGATTGGATCACCCAATGCATCGACAGCTTCAGATCGTGGTTGCTCCACGTGATTGCCTGCACTGCCAGCCAACTCTGCTTGCAGCCGATCAAAATCGGTCTGTGGCCCGCCGTACTTCAATTCACGGGCAACCTTGGTTTGCTTGGCTTTTGCCCGGCCGCGCCCCATGGCTCGACCCCCTCATCCGGGGCAAGTGCCCCAGTCGTGTGGACGGAAATTGCTGCTGCGACCGGGTTAACCGAGCCACTCAGCGTGGGCCCAGACTACCTGCTCCCCGGCCACCGCGAGCACACCGGTGGTGTTCTTAGCCTCGGCTTAGGCAACGGCGGTGCCTAAACCTGCTTGTGGTGGGGCTTCCCTTCGGTGCTATGAGGGCAATTTATGAGAAATATGGTCGAATTGCCCGTTTTTGCTTGCCGCCTGGGTGAGTGGGTGGAACAGTAGGGACGTTCGGTCTCGACAGGTTATCCGAGCGGCGCGCTATGCGGGAGGTAGAAGTGTCTGGACGTAGCCCGGAGGTGGAGCAATTGCTCACCCCAGCTGAAGTTGCGGCGCTTTTTAGAGTCGATCCGAAGACCGTCACACGCTGGGCCAAAGCCGGCAAGTTGACTTGCATCAGAACCCTTGGGGGCCATCGCCGGTATCGGGCCGGCGAGGTGCAGGCGCTACTTGAAATGCAAGGCCCCACGCGGCCGATCCAGTAGTGGTCAGTTTTGACTTAACCACCTGTACACCTCCACGTAACTTCCTGTACCCTTGCATAGGAGTGCACGTCTAAGTGCTGCAGGTCAATTAAAGGTGGGCAAATGCTGGAGATCGTCGGCTACATAGATGCTGGCTCTGGTTCTTACCTATTGGCGGCTATTGCGAGCGGCGCGGCCGGCACCTGGTTCTTCCTGCGGTCAAAGTTTGCAGATTTGCGGGGCCGCGGTTCCAAGAACGCTGAGCAGACTCCCGACAGCACACTCTCCGAGTAGTGCCCGCGGTACCCACGGGGTCGGCGAGTTTTCGAGATCCCGAGAACGCCGCCTTCTTTCACGAAGGTACTTGGTATCGCATCGCGGGACCAGCATCGGCACAAGCTTTGACCCAACTGCACGGGTCCCCTTTATACGATGCCTTGGTAA
>WLHM01000018.1 GCA_009702725.1 Actinomycetota bacterium
GAATGTGCCCTCACTCCTGATTAACAAGGTTTGCCTATCCGGCATTGACGCTATTGCCCTTGCCGACCAGCTGATTCGTGCCGGCGAATTTGACTGCATCGTGGCCGGTGGCATGGAATCAATGACTAACGCTCCGCACCTGCTACTGGGCTCCCGTGAGGGCACCAAGTACGGCGACTGGACCATGGTCGATTCAATGGCCTATGACGCCGTGACCTGTGTATTTGATGAATGCGGAATGGGTGAGAGTACCGAGAAGCACAATGCGCGGTATGACTTAACTCGCGAGGAGCAGGATGCTTTTTCGGCTGCCTCACACCAGCGTGCGGCAGCAGCTCAACAAAAAAATCTTTTCGCTGATGAAATCACCCCCGTGCAGATCAAGCAGCGTAAGGGTGATCCGATTACATTCAGTGCCGACGAAGGGGTGCGCCCCGACACCACGGTCGAGTCCCTTGCAGGGCTGCGCCCAGCATTTACCAAGGACGGCACGATCACCGCTGGAAGTGCCTCACAAATCTCCGACGGTGCCTGCGCGGTCGTGGTGATGAGTAAGAAGAAGGCCGAAGAACTTGGTCTGACATGGCTCGCTGAGATCGGCAGTCACGGGGTCGTGGCCGGCCCCGACTCGTCATTGCAGGAGCAGCCAGCCAATGCAATCATCAAGGCCTGCCAGCGCGAGGGCATTGCCGTCAGCGACCTCGATCTACTCGAAATTAACGAGGCATTCGCTGCGGTGGGAGTGGTATCGAGCAAGGCACTGGGGGTTTCCGAAGACATAGTGAACGTCAACGGCGGCGCGATATCCATGGGTCACCCCGTCGGGATGTCAGGTGCCAGAATTGTCCTGCACCTAGCACTTGAGCTGCAGCGACGCGGTGGTGGCACCGGTGCGGCGGCACTTTGTGGTGGCGGCGGCCAAGGTGATGCCTTGCTCGTGCGCGTGCCTAAGTCCTGATAGCCCAAGTTGCGAGATGATCAGCAAGTGAGTGTTGCAGAATTGATCGCTGGTGCCCAAGCGGGCGAGCAGCGCGACATTGCGCGATTGATTTCTCGCATTGAAGACGGTTCGGCCGATGCCCGCGAAGCCATGCAAGCACTGGCTGGGTTCGTCGGGCGTGCGCAGGTAATCGGTATCACCGGGGCACCCGGGGTGGGTAAGTCCACCACCACCTCCGCACTGGTTTCGGCGTTTCGGGCCCGCGGTAATCGCGTAGCCGTTTTGGCGGTAGACCCATCCTCGCCATTTTCTGGTGGGGCACTCTTAGGTGATCGAATTCGCATGCAGCAACATGCAACCGATGAGGGCGTATTCATCAGGTCAATGGCCTCCCGCGGGCATCTAGGGGGGTTAGCGGCGACCACCCCGCAGGTAATTCGAGTACTCGATGCCGCAGGTTTTGATGCGGTGCTTATTGAAACTGTTGGTGTTGGCCAATCAGAAGTAGAGGTCGCCGCGACCGCCGACACTTCCGTCGTGTTAATTGCACCAGGTATGGGCGACAGTATCCAAGCGGCGAAAGCCGGCATTCTCGAAATTGGCGACATCTTTGTGGTGAATAAGGCCGATCGCGAGGGTGCTGAAACCACGGTCCGAGAATTACGGCACATGATTTCACTAGGCCGCCACGAAGGTTGGCGGCCACCGGTGCTTAAGACAGTCGCATCACTTGGCGATGGCATTGACTCCCTGCTCGCTGCCATTGACGAGCATCGCATTTGGCTTGTCGGCAGTGGGCAAGATAGATCGCGAAAACTTCGCCGGATCAAAGATGAAATCTGCGCGCTGGTAATTGGTGAGACGAAATCTCGCCTAGCTACGCGCGGTGCCGAGATAGATTCGCTGAGCGAGGCAGTACTTGATGGCGCCATGGACGCCTATGCGGCTGCGGAGCAATTTAGTTAGTGCGACGCTGCCAGGCACCAGGCTCGGCAAGCAGGCCCGTGACTTCTGCTGGCAATTTGTTTGCGGCCACATCAGCGAGGGTGATGTTCTCCAAAACGTGGCGCATTGATGCGCGTACGGCAATCCAGACTTCACGTAGGTGCTCGGCTGCCCCAACATATTCAACATCTTCGGGCCGTTGGCCTCGAACGGCGGCAAGGGGACCGTCAAGTGCGCGGACCACATCGGCGATGGTGACTTGAGTCGGGTCGCGATCTAGTCGGTAGCCGCCGTCGGCGCCACGCTGACTGCCGACAATTCCGTATTGGCGTAACTGCCGCAAAATCCCTTCGAGGAATTTCATTGGGATGTCTTGGGCGGTGGCGATGGCCTCGCCCTTGACTAGTCGTTTGGGGTCATCGGCGTATGACAAGGTGAGTTCAAGTAGTGCGCGCATCCCATAATCTGCCTTGGCTGAAATATGCACCCGCTTAGTGTCCTCGCTGGGGGTCGGGCAGAGCAAGTACCCCCATGGTGGAAGATAGGGGGGTGACTTCAACTCCATTTTCTGGCCGCGGTGCTATTGATCTCGGCGCCCTCGCTTCGGCGCGCCAAAACCAACAGCAGGCCGCCGCAGCCGTGGCTAATGCACCGGCCGGGGTGGTCATTGACGTCACCGAGTCCAGTTTTCAGGCGGCGGTGATCGAGCGCTCAATGACCGTGCCAGTGGTACTTGATCTATGGGCCGAGTGGTGTGGGCCGTGCAAGCAGCTGTCGCCGATCTTGGAGAAATTGGCCGCTGAGTATGCCGGTCGCTGGATCCTTGCCAAAGTAGATGTTGACGCTGAGAAGCGGGTGGCGGCTGCATTCCAGGTTCAGTCAATTCCTTCGGTTTTCGCGGTGATCATGGGGCAGCCGGTTCCACTTTTCCAAGGCGCTTACCCCGAGGCGCAGATCAGAGCGATCTTGGATGAATTATTGAAGGTGGCCGCCGAGCAGGGGGTGACCGGCACCTTGACCGATGACCAAGGACAGGTGCCGGATGAGCCGGCGGGTGCGGAAGAAGATGCCGAACCTGCGACCGATCCAAGGTTTGATGCGGCATTCAATGCGATCGAAGCCGGTGATTGGGAAAGCGCAGCGGCGGCCTATCAGCTCATTATTGACGCTGATCCAAGTGAGCGAGATGCCATCGCCGGGCTTGCCACGGTCGGCCTTTATCGTCGTACTGAAGGTGAAGATGAGGGAGCACTGCGGTCGATCGCCGACCAGCCGGATGCAGCGGCTGATGTAGTCGTGCAGTGCGCTACGGCCGACTTTGACGCACTCGCTGGGCGTTGGTCACTCGCATTCGATCGGCTCGTTACCTGTGTCAGGGCGTCCAGTGGCCCTGATCGTGAACTGGTTCGGTCGCGGCTGCTTGAGTTGTTCGTCCTTGCTGGTGAGGACCCAGCGGTTCCGGCTGCGCGCACGGCACTAGCCAACGCGCTTTTCTAGCCTTATTGACTCGGTTTTCAACCGGATCTTGGGTCAAAGCGCAGGTAGATAGCGGCCAATGGTGGCAAAACTATCTGCGCGGACGCCGGGCGACCCTGCCATGGCACGTCAACGGCTTCTGCCCCGCCAAGATTGCCGACACCGCTTCCGCCATAAACGTCAGCATCGGTGTTGAGTACTTCGGTCCAGATGCCACTTAGCGGTAACCCAATGCGGTAATTGACATGAGGGGTGGGGGAGAAGTTCACCGCGCAGGCTAGCGGGCGACCATTTTTATCCCAACGGAGCCAGGTGAAAATATTTCCTTTAGCATCACCGGCGTCGATCCATTCGAAACCGCCGGGGTCGTCATCGCGTTGCCAAAGTGCAGGGGTTGAGCGGTAGATAACATTTAAGTCCGAAACAGTACGCAGGACTCCGGCATGTTCCGAAAATTGCAAGAGCGACCAGTCAAGGCTCCGCTGACTCGCCCATTCATCTGACTGCGCAAACTCCGAACCCATGAAGAGGAGTTTCTTTCCTGGGTGCGTCCACATGTACGATAAGAACGCTCGCAGGTTCGCCAATTGCTGCCAGCGGTCACCGGGCATGCGCCCCACTAAGGAGCCTTTTCCGTGAACAACTTCGTCATGCGATATTGGCAGCACAAAGTGCTCGCTATACGCGTAGACCATGGAGAAACTCATTTCTTCATGGTGGTACTGACGGTGTATTGGCTCATGTTGAATGTAGCCGAGGGCGTCATGCATCCAGCCCATATTCCACTTGAACGCAAACCCTAGTCCGCCTAAGTGGGTTGGTTGGGTGACTCCAGGCCAGGACGTGGACTCTTCGGCGACCATGATGGCACCGGGTGACCGTTTGTATACGGTCGCATTTACCTCCTGCAGGAACTCAACAGCATCAAGGTTCTCCCGCCCTCCGAATTGATTGGGCTCCCACTCCCCGGGTTTGCGTGAATAATCGAGATAGAGCATTGAAGCCACTGCATCGACGCGCAGGCCATCGACGTGAAACTCTTCGAACCAATAAAGTGCATTAGCAACGAGAAAGTTTCGAACTTCAGTGCGGCCGAAGTTAAAGACATACGTGCCCCAGTCTGGGTGCTCGCCACGTCTTGGGTCTGGGTGTTCATAAAGTGCGGTGCCATCGAAGCGAGCTAGAGCCCACTCATCTTTGGGGAAGTGGGCCGGGACCCAATCAACCAAAACACCAATCCCGGCTTGATGGAGGCGGTCAATTAGATAGCGAAGGTCATCTGGTGAGCCAAAACGTGAGGTGGGTGCGAAATAGGAAGTAACTTGGTAACCCCAAGATGGTCCGTATGGGTGCTCGGAGATGGGTAAGAACTCAACATGGGTGAACCCGGTTTCGCTGAGATAGTCAGTTAGTTCGTCGGCAAGTTGGCAATAGCTAAGTCCAATGCGCCAAGAGCCCAGGTGAACTTCATAAATACTCATCGGAGAGGTGAGTGCATCTGCATTCGCGCGTATTTCTAGCCATGTTGAATCTTGCCATTGGTAACTAGATGTGAAAACAACCGAGTTATTGGCGGGTGGAATTTCGGTTGCGAAAGCACATGGGTCCGCTTTTTGGCGCCAAATACCATCGTGTCCTAAAACCTGGAATTTATAGCGGTTTCCGTCCGTCACACCCGGGACGAATAACTCCCAAATACCAGAAGCCTCCAGGTGGCGCATCGGGTGCGCGACACCGTCCCAGTAGTTGAAATCACCTATGACTCGGACCCCTCGTGCATTGGGTGCCCAAACGGCGAAGGAGACCCCACACACGGCACCATGCGGGGTTGAGTAACTGCGGGTGTGTGCGCCGAGCACTTCCCAGAGTTGCTCATGACGACCTTCGCGTATTAGGTGCAAATCGATTTCGCCAAGGGTTGGCAAAAATCGGTACGGGTCTTCTGCTGGCACGATTTTTTCACCGTACTGAACTTCGATTGAGTAATTAGGCACATCCGACATCGGGATGACCCCGCACCAAACTCCGCGGAATTCATGATCTAGTTGGACCGATGAATTATCAGTTATGACGGTTACCGATTCGGCCATCGGGCGTAGTACCCGAACAGTAATTGCTCCTTTGAATTGATGTGGTCCAAGAATCTCATGCGGGTTTGGGTGCCAACCATCGACAAGCCGATCGAGGTCTTCAGTTGCCACGGGCATTTTGTTACCCTTCGGCGACCCTTTCACTACTGCCGCACATGCACGATGTGGGCGACCTGCTCCCAAGGGGTTAACCGCACGTAGGCGCTCTGGCCCCAGGTCCAGGAGGTATCGGTTAGCAGGTCATGCGCGCTGAATAAGGATTGTGGATCAAGCCCGATTGCGGCTAGGTCCCACCACACGGTGGCCTCCTGGGTATGGTGCGGGTCAAGAGTGCACACTACTAACACAGTGTCGTCGCGATCTTGTTTTGAAAAAGCAATGATATTTGGGTTATCGCACTGGTGGAAACACAGTGAGCGTAAGTCCTGCAAGGCTTTGTGTTCCCTGCGAATTTTATTGATGAGCGTTAAGAGGGGAGCCAGACTACGGCCCTGCTCTATCGCCGCGTCCCAATCGCGCGGTCGATATTGAAACTTTTCGGTATCGAGATACTCCTCGCTACCGGGATGAAGAGCCACGTGTTCATATAACTCGAAACCACTATAAATGCCGTAGGTGGGTGACAGGGTTGAAGCTAGGACGGTGCGAATTGCGAAGGCGCCAGGCCCACCGTGCTGTAGATAACTGTGAAGAATGTCTGGCGTGTTCGTGAAAAAATTAGGGCGCATGTAGGCAGCGGCCGGGCCGGCAATTTCATTCCCGTATTCTTCAAGCTCTTGCTTGCTGTTGCGCCAGGTGAAATAGGTGTAACTCTGCTGGAAGCCGACCTCGGCAAGCGCCTGCATCATTGGGCGGCTCGTGAATGCCTCGGCCAAGAATATGACATCTGGATTATCTGCATTTATTGACGCTATGAGTCGATCCCAAAACCAGATGGGTTTGGTATGTGGGTTATCCACCCGGAAGATTCGCACTCCATGTGACATCCAAAATCGGACGATGCGTTCAATTTCGGCGTAAAGACCTTCGGGGTCATTGTCAAAGTTGAGCGGGTAGATGTCTTGGTATTTCTTGGGTGGATTCTCGGCATAGGCGACCGACCCGTCAGCGCGAGTGGTAAACCACTGCGGGTGAGTCTTAACCCAAGGGTGGTCCGGTGATGCCTGTAGTGCAAGGTCAAGGGCAATCTCCATGTCAAGTGAGTTGGCAATTGCAACAAATTCATCGAAGTCCGCAATGGTGCCAAGTTCTGGATGAATCGCATCATGACCGCCTGCGGCCGATCCGATTGCCCAAGGGGATCCAGGGTCTGAGTCAGTTGCTATCAGGTTGTTGTTTGGCCCTTTTCTATTTGTGAACCCAATTGGATGTATCGGCGGCAGGTAAACGACATCGAAACCCATTTCAGCGATGGGAGCTAGCCGTTTGGCTGCCGAAGTGAAGGTGCCTGAGATGGGGGGGTCAAGCAGAGCCCCTTCGCTACGCGCGACAAACTCGTCCCAGGCACCAAAGAGGGCGCGACGCCGTTGCACATTAAGTGGCCACGGACCGCTCGTGGTCAATTGCTCGCGGATTGGGGTTTCGTTCATTAAGGCGGTTACTCTGGGGTCGACCGCAGCGGCAAGGCGAACCGCTGGTGGTAGCGAGGTATTTCGCATCGCGGTAATCGCGGACATCAAAAGTGTTCTAGTTACGCCCCGCTGGTCGAAGGCAAGCGCTTGGTCCAACAGCAAGGCACCTTCAGTGAACTCGAGTTCAATATCTAGTCCGGCGAAAATTTTGATATTTGCACGCCGGAGCCACGTGCGCCAAGGATCACCCCAAGCTTCAATTGTGAAAGTCCAGTGGCCAATCTCATTCGGGCGGATGATGCCGGCCCAAGTGTCTATGCCAGCAGGATCCAGAAATACCCTTGAGTATTCACTTCCATCTGGACGGTGCAGTACCGCGGCCAGTCCAAGGGTGTCGTGGCCTTCTCGAAAGCAGGTGGCACGAACCCGAACGGCCTCATCAACTGCCGCCGCGGCAGGGCGACGGCCACTTAGTACGGATGGGCTGACTTCGGTGATGGCCAATCGGCCCACCAATAGTGGGGGTACGCCAAAAATTGAGGTCGGGTCTTTCGGCGCCGCAGCCATAATGGGTTAAGAGTACCGATGAAGAACAGAACTTTTATTGGCAGCGGGGCAATACCGAACTTTTCGTTCGGCGCTAAGCGCTAAGGCCCACCGCCCGGCAAAACCCTTCGAACACCCCACCTAGTTGCGGGGACGATTGCTACTCTTCATTGCCCTCAAAGCACCCACATAGCATCCCGGGCGAGTTGGAAGAGGGGTTTAGGGTGCCACCGATACCGGCGACACCGGGCCTTACCCAACCTACACCGAGTGCGAGCCGATCACTTGGCGCTGAACTAACTGGTGAATTAACGTTGGCATTTGGCATGGCACTCTCCGTTTCCAGTTCAATGGATGATTTAGTTAAACGATGACATCACAGTTCGGTTGTTAAGGCAAGGAGATGAGCTTCGTGGCTCAAGAATTGTCGGCGCTATCCTAACCGCACCCGAGCGATCCATGGCCCTACTTTTACCGAATATTGCTGCACGGGTTGGTCTTGGCAGGGCTAAGAATGCAAACGCTGTCAGACCCGGTACGTTTAACCGGTGCGAGCAATCCGTAGGTTCAACGTCCGGGCCGTACTTCCAGAATCCTTGGTGCCCCTGGAGGCTTTGGCCCATAACTTGCGTTGGTGCTGGAGCCCAAACACCCGCGACCTGTTTGCCGCCATGGACGACAAACTCTGGAAGTCATTGGGTCAAGACCCGGTTCGGCTACTCGGTGAAATATCGGCTGAGCGATTGGCCGAGTTGGCCGCCGACGAAGGCTACGTGGGCTGGGTGCGCGAGCGGGCCGACGATCTACAGAATTACCTCACCGCCGACCGCTGGTTCCAGGCCTTGGGCGCTGATGCCCCTGCTGGCATCGCTTATTTCTCACCGGAGTACGGCATTACGTCGGCACTCCCGCAGTACTCTGGCGGCCTTGGGATTTTGGCCGGCGACCACCTGAAGTCAGCGAGTGACCTAGGCGTTCCGCTAATTGCGATCGGTCTGTTTTACCGCGCTGGATATTTTCGCCAGTCGCTTTCGACCGATGGATGGCAACAGGAGCAGTACCCCTTATGCGATCCAGACGGCAGTCCGGTGTCGCTGTTGCGTGAAGCTGATGGCACCTCGGTAAAAATTTCAGTGGGCTTGCCGGGAGGACGCAAGATTTGGGCGCGCATATGGATAGCGCAGGTCGGGCGCGTGCCGTTGCTGATGCTGGACTCCGATGTCGAGGAGAACGCTTCAGCCGAACGTGACGTCACCGATCGGCTGTATGGCGGTGGCGGGGAGCACCGGTTGCAGCAGGAGATGCTGCTTGGCATCGGCGGAGTGAGAGCACTACGCGCCTACTGTCGGCTAACCGGGCGCACCGCACCCGAGGTATTTCATACCAACGAGGGTCACGCAGGATTCCTCGGTTTCGAGCGTATCCAAGAATTACTCTCGGAAAATTCTGACATGGGCTTCGATGAAGCCCTTGAGGTTATCCGCGCGGGCACGGTATTCACGACTCACACACCGGTGCCTGCAGGTATTGACAGATTCCCTCGCGAGCTGGTCACCCAGTATCTGGGTGGTGCAAATGGCGAAGCCAAGTTGCCGGTCGAGCGAATTATCGCGTTGGGTGCCGAGACGTACCCTGGGGGCGATCCCAATGTATTTAATATGGCGGTAATGGGCTTGCGCCTTGGGCAGCGCGCAAACGGTGTTAGCTTGCTACACGGTCGGGTTTCACGAGAGATGTTTTCGGGGCTGTGGCCAGGCTTCGATGCAGGAGATGTGCCCATCGCGTCCATCACTAATGGTGTACATGCACCGACGTGGGTGGCCCGCGAAATTTTGGATATTGCCGCTAAAGCGCTCGGCCCAGATCAAGGCGATGAAGCCAGCGCATGGGAAGTGATTTCTCAGGCCAATGATGAGCATTTGTGGGGCATCAAGCGGTCATTACGTGAGCAGTTAATAGTGATGGCACGTGAGCGTTTGCGTGACTCTTGGATAAATCGTGGTGCCAGCGAGATGGAATTGAATTGGGTTGACGATGTCTTGGATCCTGATGTTCTAACTATCGGGTTCGCCCGTCGGGTGCCCTCCTACAAGCGTTTGACGTTGATGCTTCGTGACCCAGAGCGATTACGCGCCCTGCTACTGGATCCAATACGACCTATTCAATTGGTGATCGCGGGTAAGTCTCATCCAGCAGATGACGGTGGGAAACGGTTAATTCAAGAGTTGGTTAAATTCGCCGACGAGTTAGATGTACGTCATCGCATCGTGTTCTTGCCCGATTACGACATCAGCATGGCAACTTTGCTGTATCCCGGATGCGATGTTTGGTTGAACAATCCGATCCGACCCCTTGAAGCCAGCGGAACTTCGGGCATGAAAGCTGCCCTTAATGGCGCTCTAAATCTATCAATTCTTGATGGCTGGTGGGATGAATGGTTTGACGGGCAAAATGGCTGGGCCATCCCAACAGCTGACGGTATTGATGACCCCGATCGTCGAGATGATATCGAAGCAGCTGCCCTTTATGACCTAATTGCAAACTCGGTTGCTTCAACTTTCTATGATCGCGACGCGCATGGTCTGCCACGAAATTGGATTGCGATGGTGCGGCACACCCTCGGTACTCTTGGGCCAAAGGTTCTCGCAAGCCGCATGGTGCGTGAGTACGTGACCCGTCTATACACGCCAGCTGCGATCTCATCGCGTGAGATGCGCCTGAATTGTTATGCACTAGCGGTCGAGGTGTCGTCTTGGAAAACTCATATCCGCGCCAATTGGCCCGAACTGAAGATTGATCACGTCGAGTCACACGGTGTGGGGGAGGCGGTTCTGCTTGGTGCTCAAATAATGGTTAAGGCCTTTGTTTCGCTGGCGAATCTGACGACCGATGACGTTGTAGTTCAGATCGTATTCGGCCGGGTTGATGCTGACGAGCAGATTGTGAAGGCAGGTCATTCTGTAATGGCTCCCGTTGAGCAGTACGAGAGCAATCGTTGGCAGTATCAAATTTCCTTGCCGGTGGAGCAAAACGGCCCATTCGGCTACACCGTTAGAATTCTGCCGAGGCATCGCGGATTAGCAACCCCAGAAGAATTGGGCCTGCAAGTACTGGCTTAAGGAATTGCGATCAACTCTGAGGAGTTTGAGAGTTCGCCCCTAGGTCTTTCGTCATTTACTTCGAATACGAGCATGCTATGCGGCACCATCGCTAAACTGCGTCCTGCTAATTCGCTGGTGCGCGGTACTGCAGAATCTTGCTCGGTATCGATAACTCGATGGTAGCTGGATCCGTATGGGTCACCAGGCAAGTTGAATGTTTGCGCTTCTTGGCCCGCGTGCATCAAGACGAGAAATGATTTGCCGCCATCGACCCCAGCTATGAACATTCCTAGGGTGCGCGAATC
>WLHM01000180.1 GCA_009702725.1 Actinomycetota bacterium
CTTGCAAGGTCTGGCCCGCCCGTTGCGCTGTCGTCGTCGGCGGCGTCATAAAGCGCTTGAAGTGCAATGGCGATCGCATCATCAACGCTAACACTGGCCTGGTAAAGCTTCTTCAAGGATCCGCGAGCAAAGAAAGCGCCTGACCCAACAGCGTAGAAATCATGTTCTTCATAGCGACCACCTGTGACGTCATAGGAAAATATGCGGCCGCGACTGCGGCTGAGGTCATACCCCGCAAGTAGAGGCACCACCGCCAAACCTTGCATTGCTAGCCCCAAGTTGCCCCGAAGTAGGGTCGAAAGCCGATTAGCCTTGCCGTCAAGGGAGAGGGGAAGACCTTCGATTTTTTCATAGTGCTCAAGTTCAACTTGGAACAGCCGGACGAGCTCAATCGCGATGCCGGCGGTGCCGGCTATCCCGATCATCGAGTGCTCATCGGCAACGAACACCTTCTCGATATCACGCTGAGCAATCACATTGCCCATGGTTGCTCGTCGATCACCGGCCATGACTGCACCAAATTCTCCCCGTAGCGAAACGATGGTCGTGCCGTGTGGCGCCAGAGCGTTAGCATCGGCAGGGCTCATTGTCATGCGACCCGGGAGCACATCAGGGGCAAGATCAGCGAGGAAGTCGGCAAATGATGATGACCCGGTTACCAGATACGCCTGCGGGAGCCCCAGATGCGCGGTCATTGCCCACCTTTTTGGACAAATGATTTCACGAAATCTTCAGCGTTCTCCTCGAGTACTTCGTCAATCTCGTCCAAGATCGAGTCCACATCAGCATCGAGATTAGCTCTACTAGCCGGCTCGGCTGATTTGGTTTCGATCTCTTCGGGCGCATTCTCACGTCCGGTGCGGCGCTCGGCCTTCTCCTGCTTGGGCATGGCTATAGGTTATCCGCATGGCGGGCTCATCGCGCACTTCCCTGCCTGCCAGGCGCTCTTTCGACCTCCTCGAGCCCCAGAATCAAGATCCACATCAACTGATAGGGACTGTTCCGCTTAACTTTGTGGCAAATGCTTGATTGTTAATCACCAGAGCTTGAACTTAGGGCGTTAACAAGTTCTTGTGCGGTCGGACAGGAATCGAGCAGCGCTTCGACATGTGCCTTGGTGCCGCGATTTGGTTCGAGAGTCGGGACCCGCAGCAGTGATTGGCTTTCCTGAATATCGAAAACGACCGAGTCCCATGATGCAGCAGCGATGGACTCTGGGTACCTGCGGACACATTCACCACGAAAGTAAGCCCTGGTATCGGTCGGTGGGTCAGTGACCGCGGCTACGACTTCTTCGTCGGTAAACATCCGGGTTAGCCGGCCACGGCTTTCAAGCTTCGCGGCAAGCCCGCGATCGGGGCGAATGTCGGCGTACTGTAGGTCTATTGCCTGTAACTTTGCTGAGTCCCAACTTAGGTTATCGCGGCTCCGGTAGCTCTCGAGCAACTGCAGTTTTGCGATCCAGTCAACCTCATCGGCGCAGGCCCAGATATCCGTGGCTAGACGATTTAACATGCTTTCCCAGCGATCCAACACGTCGCGTGATTGCTCATCGAGATCAGCGCCGTATTTCTCATCACAATATTTGCTAGCTAGTTGCCAAAACGCACGTTGGATTTCGATGGCATTGAGCCGGCGTCCGTGTTCGAGTGTCAATTGATGTGTCAACGTTGCGTCATGGCTCACTTTGTGGATTTCACGTACTGAGTTAAGAGGCATGAAGTCGTGCCCGTCAAGAAATCCATCCTCGATCATTGAGAGCACCAGCGCGGTTGTGCCCATCTTCAGGTAAGTCGCGGTGTCACTGAGGTTCGCATCCCCTACGATCACGTGGAGCCGGCGGTGAAACTCTGGGTCGGCATGGGGCTCATCACGGGTATTGATGATCGGTCGTTTTAATGTGGTCTCAAGACCGACTTCAACTTCAAAGAAATCGGCTCGCTGACTGATTTGATAACGAAGCTCGCGTCCATCCTGACCTATCCCGAGGCGTCCGGCTCCGGCGAAAATCTGGCGGGTAATAAAAAACGGTATTAGCGAGCGGACGATGTCGGAAAATGGTGTCGAGCGGTGCATGAGGTAGTTCTCGTGGCACCCATAGGAGGCCCCCTTGTTGTCCGTGTTGTTCTTGTAAAGCAGTATCGGAAGACCCCCCGGACTGGAGGAAGCCAAACGCGCGGCGGTGTACATCACCATCATGCCGGCTCGATCCCAAAGCACCGCATCCTTTGGGTTCGTTACCTCAGGCGCGGAGTACTCAGGGTGGGCATGATCGACATACAGGCGGGCGCCATTGGTCAAAATGACATTCGCCATGCCAAGGTCGTCATCCGTCAATTGCGATAGATCTGCCTCAGCACGCGACATGTCGAATCCGCGGGCATCACGCAGCGGATATTCGGTATTGAAGTCCCATTTTGGACCGCGCCTCACTCCCGGCAATGCAAAATTCGAATACGCATTAACGATTTGCGAGGAGGCAACCATTGGATTAGCCATAGGGAGTCCGGTCACCGAAATCCCATATTCGGTTTCGATCCCCATAATCCGATGAACGCTCACCTTGTTCTCATCGGATCAAAGGTACTGGCCGGTATTCGCGATGGTGGCGATTGAGCGCCCCGCCTCGCTACCCTTCTTACCCTGGATGAGGGTACGGATGAACACAATCCTTTCACCCTTCTTACCTGAGATCCGGGCCCAGTCATCAGGGTTAGTGGTGTTAGGGAGATCTTCATTTTCGCGGAATTCGTCGACACAGGCATCTAAAACATGATGCACTCGAATCCCTTTTTCACCGGTGGCTAAAAAGTCTTTGATGGCGGATTTTTTAGCTCTGGAGACGATGTTTTCTATCATCGCGCCAGAGTTGAAATCCTTAAAGTAGAGGATCTCTTTATCACCATTGGCGTAAGTGACTTCTAAGAACTTATTCTCCTCGGCGTCGGAATACATAAACTCAGCCGACCTTTGAATCATTGCAGTGCAGGCCGCAGCAGCATCGCCGCCGTGCTCAGCCAAATCTTCGGCGTGAATCGGTAAGGTCGGCACTAGATATTTACTAAAGATCTCTCGAGCGGCTTCGGCATCGGGCCGGTCGATCTTGATTTTGACATCAAGGCGACCAGGACGCAGGATGGCTGGATCAATCATGTCCTCGCGATTTGAGGCACCGATTACAATTACATTATCGAGAGTTTCTACACCATCAATTTCGCTGAGAAGCTGCGGAACGATCGTATTTTCAACGTCGCTCGACACCCCCGAGCCTCTGGTGCGAAATAGCGAATCCATCTCGTCAAAGAAAACGATTACTGGCATTCCCTCCGATGCCTTCTCGCGCGCCCGCTGGAAGACAAGACGGATATGACGTTCAGTCTCACCGACATATTTATTTAGTAGCTCTGGTCCCTTGATATTCAAAAAAAACGATCGGCCTTCCTCGCGCCCGGTTCGCTCGGCGACTTTCTTGGCCAACGAATTCGCGACCGCTTTAGCTATGAGTGTTTTACCGCAGCCAGGTGGCCCATAAAGCAAAATGCCCTTGGGTGCCTTCAGCGCATGCTCCGCATATAGCTCGGGATGCATAAATGGCAGTTCAACGGCGTCGCGGATGGACTCAATCTGCTCACGTAAGCCACCAATATCACCATAGTCAATATCTGGGACCTCTTCAAGAATTAACTCTTCCACCTCAGCCTTGGGCACCTTCTCGTATACGTACCCAGCGCGCACATCAAAGAGAAGTGAGTCACCCGCGCGGATCTTTGAGGCGCGCAGCGGCCCAGCAACGCGGACCACGCGCTCCTCGTCCGTGTGCCCGACAACAAGTGCGCGGTCACCGTCGCCGAGATACTCCTTGAAGGTAACGATTTCGCCGATGTCTTCAAAGGTGCGGACCGCTACCACGTTCATCGACTCGTTAAGCATTACTTCCTGGCCCGGCTGTAGTGCTTCGGCATCAACCCCCGGGCTGACCCCCACCCGCATCTTTTTACCGCTGGCCATGATGTCTGCGGTGCCATCCTCATGAAGGTGCAAGAAGGCGGCAAAACCACTCGGGGGCTCGGCTAGCCGATC
>WLHM01000181.1 GCA_009702725.1 Actinomycetota bacterium
AAATGTTGGAGTGGGAGACGCGGACGGCAGCAGTGATGAGGCAGGTTTTGGAGACGAAGTTGCGCTGGCGATTGGGATTGGGTTCTCGTCGATGGTGACTTCGGTCGTACCGGGCACCCCATCGTCGATGGCGGCCACCACGTCAGGGGCATTTGCTACTTCGGCGGTTGCTAATGCGGTGCCAAGTGCAAGCACCCCAATGGTGGACCACACCGCGACTCGCACGCCGACTCGAGTCTGACGTCTACGATTTTCGCCGGATGATGCGCGCCAAGACTTGATCCATCGATCGATTGCGCCTCTCCTGATCGGTAACTCAATCAACCTAAAACTTGCTTCGGCAATCACGAAAGTCAAGGCCAGTCGCAAGATGAGCAGGGCTAAGCCATCTATCTCGATATCAAGCATTGGCCGAGTCACCATGAAGATTGGCCAATGCCACAGATAAAGACCGTATGAACGTTGGCCGATGTAACGCCAAGGCTGCGAGCCGATCCATCGTCCAAGTGGTAACCCCGGGTGGGTCGCGCAGGCGATGAGGATGGCGGTGACAACGGCGATCGCTGAGAAGCCTCCGCGGTAGAGCCAGGGGCTGAACTCACCGGCCCGGAGGAAAACAGCGATGATTGCCAGGGCTGCTAAGACACCAAGTGTGGTGCCGAGGATGCGATACTGTTTTGGAATCCCTGCGTTCAAGCGCGCCGGGCGCCAGAAAGTCGCAAGTAGTGCCCCAACGAGCAGACCTGCGATGTGGGTGTCGGTACCAAAATATGCGCGGCTTGGATCAGTGAAATCTGGGTAGCCACTGATGATCGTTAAGTAGAGCATCCAGGCTGTGGAAAGTACGGCGACCATGGCAGCGAGTAGCGCAACGCCGCGGCGGCCAAATTTTCGGACACAAAGGTACGCGATGGCCGGCCAAATCAGATAGAACTGCTCTTCAACCGATAGAGACCATAGGTGCTTTAGGAATGGCGGCCTTCCGGTAAATGCAAAATACGATTGATCGGCGAAGATGTACCACCAGTTGTTCACGTAGAAGATCGAGGCGAGGGCATCACTTGCGAATTGATGCGCTGCATCTCGATAGAAGATAGCTGTTGCCATGCCGACGATTAGAAGCATCAGCAACAGTGCAGGCAGCAGGCGTCGGGCGCGACCAAGGTAGAACTTGCCGAAGTCAATACGTCCTGAGTTGTTGTATTCCTCAAGGATTATTGAAGTGATCAGGAATCCGCTGAGCACGAAGAAAACATCCACTCCGAGAAAGCCGCCCCTGAGCCCATTGAAATCACCGTGATAAAGCAGCACCCCGATAACCGCTAGTGCACGGACGCCATCTAGCCCCGGCAGGTAACCCATCGGTGAGCCAGATCGTCCCACCCGCCAGGCCATGGCTGGAGTGACGGTGGCGCGCATGTGCTGATGTTAAGTGCTACTCAGGTTGATATGCGAAACCGGTTAATCTCCGCAAGGTGCTTTGCACGCAGTTCATGGTTACGAACACCTAGACCTTCCTCGGGGGCAAGGCAAAGAACCCCAACTTTTCCCTGGTGCAGGTTGTGGTGCACCTCGTAGGCGGCCTCACCGGCCTCTTCGAGGCTGAAAGTCTTAGAAAGGGTTGGATGAATCATTCCGCGTGAGACCATGCGATTGGCTTCATATGCCTCGCGATAATTCGCGAAATGGCTACCCACAATTCGCTTCAAGTTCATCCACAGATACCGGTTGTCATACTCATGCATATATCCCGAGGTTGAGGCGCAGGTCACGATAGTTCCACCCTTGCGCGCCACGTAGACACTGGCGCCGAATGTTTCGCGCCCTGGATGTTCAAAGACGATGTCGGCGTCGTCGCCTCCGGTGAGTTCGCGGATCTTCTTACCAAGGCGTTGCCACTCCTTTGGATCTTGGGTGGTTTCATCCTTCCAGAAGCGGTAATCTTCAGCCGAGCGGTCGATAATCAATTCTGCTCCGAGGCCGCGACAGATGTCTGCCTTTTGCGGACTTGAGACCACGCAGACCGGGGTAGCGCCACCATTGAGTGCGTATTGCGTCGCATATGAGCCGAGGCCTCCGGAGGCACCCCAGATGAGAACAACGTCGCCTTGCTTCATGCCCGCGCCATTGCGTGAAACCAGTTGACGGTATGCCGTGGAGTTAACGAGGCCCGGACTTGCGGCTTCCTCCCAAGTTAGGTGCGCTGGTTTTGGCAGAAGCTGATTTGCTTTCACAATTGCAAGTTGTGCAAGGCCGCCAAAGTTGGTCTCAAAGCCCCAGATGCGCTGTTCGGGATCAAGCATCGTGTCGTTGTGGCCGAGTGGTGATTCGAGTTCGACGCTTAGGCAGTGCGCGACAATTTCGTCGCCCGCTTTCCAAAGGTTGACTCCCGGCCCGGTCCTCAATACGACGCCAGACGCATCCGATCCGATGATGTGATACGGCAAATCATGACGTTTCGCGTGCGGGTTCAGCTTGCTGTAACGCTCTAGAAATCCAAAAGTCGAGACCGGCTCAAAGATCGATGTCCATACCGTGTTGTAGTTGATGCTCGATGCCATTACGGCGATCAGGGCCTCACCGGGTGCGAGTTCAGGCACCGGCACATCATCTAGATGGATAGAGCGTCGCGGATCCTTGTCGCGTGAAGCCATCCCTTCAAACATGGTGGCTTCGTCCTTATGCACTGTTACGGCGCGATATGTCTCCGGCAATGGGAGAGCGGAGAACTCGGCGCTATCGGCACCAGCGGTGATTGCATCAATTATCGATTGCATCAAGGAAGGATGCCAGAAGCCCATTATGGGCACCCCACCAGCCCGCGAGTATGACTTCAGCCGACGATCACTAGATTCGCGAAATCCATCAGTTCGCGGGTTGAACGAGTTCGATCAGCACCCCGCCACAGTCCTTCGGATGGGCAAAATTGACCAATGTTCCAGCGGTGCCAATCTTTGGCTCGTCGTAGAGGACCCTGACCCCCCGTTCGCGCAGCGTCGCCGCAACGGCCTTGACGTCGGTTACGCGATATGCCACCTGCTGGATACCGGGCCCGGCGCGGTCGATGAACTTGGCGATGGTGGATTCTGGGGTTAGCGGGGCCAGTAACTGGATGCAGCTATCTCCAACGCCCAGCATCGCTTCGCGAACACCTTGTCCTTCATTTACTTCCTCGTGCACGACCTGCAAGCCAAAGACTCGTAGATAGAACTCCTTGGCGACCTCGAGATCCGGGACAGCGATGCCCACATGGTCCAATTCGGTCAGCAAGGCGTCGGAGGAGTCCGCCGGGGGCGAGTGCCGGGGCGTGGCTGGATTCGTAGACTGTGTGTTCATAGACCTATCGTCGCACTGACGATGCCAACTAGTTGCCAAGGCAAGCTAAGGAGCCGAAATGTCGTTCTCAGGTGGTTCAGTCATTGTTGCCGGAGCGCGGACCCCGATCGGACGCTTGATGGGCTCTTTGAAGTCATTTAGCAGCACCGATCTCGGCGGTATGGCCATTGCCGCAGCGCTAGAACGCGCCGGCGTAGCGCCAGATCAGGTTGATTACGTAATCATGGGTCAGGTGCTGCAGGCCGGCGCTGGGCAAATGCCGGCACGCCAGGCCGCCGTCAAAGGCGGCATCAGCATGAATGTGCCCTCACTCCTGATTAACAAGGTTTGCCTATCCGGCATTGACGCTATTGCCCTTGCCGACCAACTAATTCGTGCCGGTGAGTTTGACTGCATCGTGGCCGGTGGCATGGAATCAATGACTAACGCTCCGCACCTGCTACTGGGCTCGCGTGAGGGCACCAAGTACGGCGACTGGACCATGGTCGATTCAATGGCCTATGACGCCCTGACCTGTGTATTTGATGAATGCGGTATGGGCGAGAGTACCGAGAAGCACAATGCGCGCTATGACTTAACTCGCGAGGAGCAGGACGCTTTCTCGGCTGCGTCGCATCAACGTCCGGCAGCAGCTCAACAAAAAA
>WLHM01000182.1 GCA_009702725.1 Actinomycetota bacterium
CGTAAGCTCATGCGGGGTCCTCGATTACCTGAAGTTTGTAGTCTTCGATAACCGGGTTACTAAGTAACTCAGCAGCCAAGGTTTCAAGTAACTCAAGGCGTGCACCCTCGACCACGCCGTCCAGATCGATGATGAACTGTTTGCCTTGTCTTACGTCAGTGACTCCGGTCAGGCCCAGCCGGCGCAAGGATCCGGCCACCGCGCGGCCTTGGGGATCCAGAATTTCAGATTTAAGCATGACGTCGACGACGACGCGGGCCACGGGCTCTCCATTGCTAGTCGCAGGTTTCAGTTGACAGTCCGGGGAAGGACTCCAGTCTATCGGCGTTCGGGGCCGCTCACGGCAGCAGTTCGAATGGGGTTCCGTCCGTGCCTCGCATGACCCCAAAGTATCGGTGATCAAGGGTGCAGATTCGCCGGGTTTGGTATCGCTCCGCGAGTACGACCAAAGACGCATCGGTTACGCCTACCCGCTGATCGGCGTATTTGTCGATGACGCCGGCGCAGGCTATCAAATCGGCTGCGCTCAGCACCGGCAGTTCATATGCACCGCTGGCAATGTCTGCTAGAAAAGCGAGTTCGGTACGAACACCCAGTCTCGTCAAGACGAAATAGTCCAATTCGGCAATCACAAATGGACTCAGGACGAAGCCCTCGCTATTAGCTGCGAATATTGACGCCACCGCTTCATGGTGCGGGTCGGATGCAACTAGATAAGAAAACATTGCACCCGTGTCGAGGATGATCAATTTTCACCAAATCCCTCCATGTGCTCATGGAGATTAGCCCCGGTTACCCCGCCCGTGTCTCCGGAGAAGATTCCACCACGCGGCCGCGGCCGCCGGGTTTCTTTATCCACAGCCTGTCGAATGATCTCGGCCTCCGTTACTTGCCTGCGGGCTGCCTCGGCTACCAACCTGGCCTTGAGTTCATCAGGAAAATACACGGTGGTTCGCCTCATATCGGTAATCGTGCCATACGTTATGCCATACGTAAAGCGGGGCGGTGTGTACGGTGTTCCCATGGGTACTCGGGCCTACGACACCTGGTGGGGGTTGACCCTCCGCACCACCACCGGCCTCCACAAGGTCGTCGACAAGTTAAGTGGCGGACGGCTTTGGCGCCGGTTCCCCGGGGGGCAGCAGGTTATCTGGATCACCACCCTCGGGCGCAAATCCGCCCAGTGGCGTCGCACCCCGCTGCTCGCGGCGCCGCACGAAGGCGCGTGGATCATCACCGGCTCAAATGCCGGCCAGACTCAAATACCGGCTTGGGTGTTCAATGTCCGCGCGCGACCCACGGGATCGATTGAGATCGACGGCACCAAGACCGACTGCACCTTCATCGAGGTGACCGGACACCAGCGCGATTTGCTCTACCGAGAGTTAGTGGCGATGTGGTCTGCCTACGCGATGTACGAGCGAAATGCCGGCCGCGAAATCCCGGTCTTCTTGGTTCAGCCAATAATCAATTAGGCGGAAATGCCTGCCAAGCCGACCAGGCAGAAGCCACCATGGCGCGCAGATCATGCGTGGCCCGCCACCCCAGAGCCTTCTCAATGCGGTCGGTTGCTGCGGTCGAAGCCGGTGGATCCCCAACACGGCGTGCTACGACCTCCGGTTCGACATCTCTGCCGATTACCGACCCGATGGTATCCATGACTTCGCGAACCGATGAGCCGACGCCGCGACCGACATTGAATATCTCAGCACTTCGCGAGGACTCACATCGCGCTGCTGCGACAACGTGCGCATCAGCAAGATCGGCCACATGGATGTAGTCGCGAATGCAGGTGCCATCGGCTGTTGGGTAGTCGTCGCCAAATATCTGGGGCCGCTCACCCAGCGCCAAGGCACGAAAAACCATCGGGATTAAATTGTTGATGCTGTTGTCGCCTAAATCATCACTCGCAGCGCCGGCCACATTGAAATAGCGTAGAGCTACCCACGAAACCCCGTCGGCGAGGCCAGCATTACGCGTGAGCCATTCACCAACCACTTTTGTTTCACCGTATGGTGAATCCGGAGCAAGTTGCGCATCTTCATAAATTGGATTCGCACTAGGTGTGCCATAAACTGCAGCTGAAGAAGAGTACACAAACTGAGTTACCCCAACATCATTCATAGCAGCCAGTAACTCCACCATGCCCCCGACATTTTCACGGTAGTAATACAGGGGCATCGTGACCGACTCACCCGCTGCCTTCTTTGCAGCAAGGTGGATCACCCCATCTACCCGGTGGGCTCGCAGCGCGCCGGCTACTGCGGCACGATCTGCGACCGAGGCGCGCACGATCGGCACCCCTGCGGGCACCTTCCGCTCAAGGCCGCTTGAAAAATCATCGAGAACGACTACCTTGCGCCCGGAGTCTTGCAGGGCGCGCACGACATGAGAGCCGATGTAACCAGCGCCACCGGTGATCAACCATGTTGTCACCGGAAAGTCTCCCCGGTCACGCGCTCATAAGCTTCGACATACTTCGCTCGAGTTTGCTCGACAACTTCATCCGGTAGCGGCGGCGGCGGAGTATTGCCGTGCCGATCCCAACCCGATGCCGGTGAAGTCAGCCAGTCACGTACGTATTGCTTGTCATATGAGGGCTGTGGGCCACCCGGTGCCCAAGTTGCCAGCGGCCAATAGCGGGATGAATCAGGCGTCAAAACCTCATCTGCTAGCACTACTTTGCCAACATTCTTGCCCGACAATCCGATTCCAAATTCAAACTTGGTGTCGGCCAGAATTAAGCCGCGCCTCCGCACTTTTTCACTTGCCCGCTCGTATATGTCCAGTGACAACCGCTTGAGCTCTTGGGCTTCCTCTTGGCCGATGATGGTCATCACTTCGTCAAAAGTCACGTTCACGTCATGCTCACCGAGCTCGGCTTTCGTCGCCGGAGTAAAAATGGTCTTCGGCAGCAGCGAGCCATCCTTGAGGCCCGGAGGTAGCCCCAACCCACAGATAGACCGGGATTCGAGATACGTGGTCAAGCCGGAACCGGTCAAATAGCCACGAACAACGCACTCAATTGGCAGCATCTCGAGTCGATCGCAGATCATGGCGCGCCCTTTGACAGCCGCTGGCACCGAGGTGCTGCGTAGGTGGTTGGGCACCACACCCTCTAACTGCTTAAACCACCAAAGCGATAGCTGCGTAAGGATTCGACCTTTATCCGGGATGGTAGTTGGGAGCACCCAGTCATATGCGGAGATGCGATCACTTGCGACAAAAAGCAACCGATCATCAGGAGTCGAATACAGATCACGAACCTTGCCCGAATACACATGTGTGTAACCAGCGGGTAGGTCGTATAGCGGAGTATCGATACTCACAAAATATCTCCAGGGCGGTATGAAGCCGCATCGCGGTTATCGGCCACGATAAGCGCGACCCGCTTAGCCACCGAATTGACTTGCGTGGTTGCCGCACCGGTGAAGGACAACGGCTCAGCAATAAGCGCAGCTAATTCAACGCGGGTAAGGCCAAGGCGCGCGTCGTTAGCAAGACGCTCCATCAGGTCATTCTCGGTATTAACCTGCTCGCGCATTGCCAGTGCGACGGCTACGGCATGCTCCTTGATAACTTCATGGGCAATCTCGCGACCAACTCCAGCCCGCACCGCGGCCATCAAGATCTTGGTGGTGGCGAGGAATGGTAAATAACGTTCAAGCTCTCGCTCAATAACAGCGGGGAAGGCGCCGAAATCACCAAGCACGGTAAGGAAAGTTTCAAATAGCCCGTCAACCGCGAAGAATGAATCGGGGAGAGCCACTCGGCGCACCACCGAGCACGAGACATCACCCTCATTCCACTGATTGCCCGCCAACTCCGAAGTCATCGTCACGTAGCCGCGCAACACAACTGCTAGCCCGGTGACGCGCTCGCAGGATCGCGTATTCATCTTGTGCGGCATTGCAGATGACCCAACTTGCCCCGGCCTAAAACCCTCGGTGACGAGGTCATGACTTGCCATCAAA
>WLHM01000183.1 GCA_009702725.1 Actinomycetota bacterium
AAGCAGGAGCACCCAACAGCAGGGCACCGGCTAAAGAGAGATTCAAAATGGCCATCAAGCTCTGCCCGATGACAAAGAACCTTCGCGTTCCAAATCGGCCAGCCAGCCATGTCGAATAGGGCTCCGCGATGATGGCAGGTGCAAAAATCACCGCCAGCAAGATGCCGGTATAAGTGGCGCCTGCACCTGCGCTGGAACCAACTTCCGTTGAAATCGTGGTTGAACCCAGCAGCGCGACGATGTTTCCAAAAGTGGTTAAGAAAATGCAGCCCAAAAACAGAGTGCTATTTTTCGTCACAAGTTCATTCTAAATCTCAGCGTTAGGGATTCGGGCCAAATTGGCTCGACCCGTTGTGCTGCCAAGGTGGTAGCAGAACTCAGGATGCAGGACGAGATTGTTTGGGTGCGTTTGATTTGGGCTAGCGGTTGACTCCTGGCTGCCACAGCACGTCGCCACCGGACTCTTTATTGGCGAAGCGCGCGAGAATGAAGAGCAAGTCACTAAGTCGATTGACATAAGTCGCGGTTAGTTGATTCATCCCGCCGTGATAAGTGTCCAAGGCGGCCCAAATTGACCGCTCAGCCCGCCGTGCCACCGTGCGTGCAACATGAAGTTGGGCTGACGCGGTGGTACCCCCTGGCAATATAAATGAACGCAGTGGGTCAAGTTGGTCGTTGTATTTGTCACAGGACTGTTCTAAATAGTCAACGTAATCTTGGGTTACCCGCAGAGGTTCGTGCGCCGGGTTATCAATCACCGGGGTGCACAGATCCGCGCCAACATCAAATAGGTCATTTTGGATGCGCAGGAGTAGGGCTTGGATCTCCTTGGGCAAGGTGCTATCCGCAAGGACCATCCCGATTGAACAGTTGGCCTCATCGACATCGGCGTATGCCTTAAGGCGCGGGTCGTTCTTGCCGGTCCGGCTCATGTCCCCGAGTGAGGTAGTGCCGTCATCGCCGGTGCGGGTATAAATCCTGGTTAGGTTAACCATGGGGGTCTCCTTCGCTTGATCAGACCCTATGCCACGTTCACGGCCGGCGCTCGTACGATGCGTACGTGGAGGTCTTGAGTATCACCGGAGGGCAGCGCCTGCACGGCACCGTGCGGGTGACCGGCGCGAAGAATTCCGTCTTAAAACTCATGGCGGCTGCCCTATTGGCTCAGGGCACCACGACATTGACCGAGGTGCCCGACATCTTGGATGTTGAGATTATGGCGGAGTTGCTGCGTCGCCTCGGGTGTGAAGTCGACCACGATGGTCCGGCTCGGCGCGTAAGTATCACGGTTCCTGAAATATTGGCCCACCGAGCCGACTATGACCTCGTGCGTCGGATGCGTGCGTCAATTTGTGTACTTGGCCCACTGCTTGCACGATGTGGTGCGGCTGACGTGGCCTTGCCTGGTGGCGACAACATCGGCTCACGCGGACTTGATATGCATATCGCGGGCTTGCAGAAATTGGGGGCCGAAGTCAAAAATGAGCACGGTTATCTAATTGCCTCGACCCAGCAGCGATTAACTGGTGCGTCAATTTGGCTGGACTTCCCGAGTGTCGGAGCGACTGAAACAATATTAATGGCCGCCGTAACCGCCAAAGGCGTGACGATTATCGACAATGCCGCGCGCGAGCCAGAGATAGTCGATATTTGTCAGATGCTCGCCAACATGGGTGCCTTGATTGACGGTGCAGGTACTTCAACTTTGACTATCGAAGGCATTGAGCAATTAGACCCGGTGGCGCACTGCACGGTCAGTGATCGCATCGTGGCAGGCACCTGGGCTGTAGCGGCCGCGATGACTCAAGGTGATGTCACGGTATTGAATGCTAATCCAGCACACCTGGAGGCAGCTCTAGACAAATTGGTCAGCTCGGGTGCTCAGGTGAGTCATGTCGCTGGCGGCTTCCGGGTCGTCGCGGGCAGCCGCCCCTTGGCCGTCGATGTCGTCACCTTGCCTTACCCGGGCTTCCCGACCGACCTGCAACCACAGTTCATCGCGCTAAATGCCATTGCTAGCGGCGCCGCTCTTGTTACTGAAAATCTCTTCGAAGCGCGCTTTCGCTTCGTCCAGGAGTTAGCCCGGCTCGGCGCCGATGTGCGAACCGATGGACATCATGCGCTGGTCCGCGGCCGCTCACATTTATCGGGAGCACCGGTCGAGGCCACTGATATTCGCGCGGGAGCAGGCTTGGTGCTGGCTGGCTTGGTGGCCGATGGCACCACGAGTATTTACGGGGTTTCTCATATTGATCGCGGTTACGCCGACTTGGTACCGGCACTACGTGTACTCGGCGCCCAAGTTGAACGAATTGAAACCGAGTCACTTTTCACTTAAGGCGAGCTAATACCGTATTGGCATTTTCGACATCCTCGGGCCAAACCATCAACCTGGGGCCATCGCTGGTTTGTGCCAAATTTGCCCGAAGTCCAGCCTCTAGTAGGCCCTGGCGCCAGATTTCACCTTCGATATAGGTCCTTGGTGAGGCGATGACGACGAGCACCCCGTACTCAGAAGGTGGGCCAGAACGCGCCGGGCCAGCGACCACGGAGGAGCCACGGCCAAAAGCCCAGCGCAGGATCAAGATGAGTACCAAGATTCCCAGCACGGCTATAACAGGCCCAAAAGCGAAAGAGTAGGCATTCCAAGCGGGCACGGGATAAGGATCGCGTACTTTGGTAGTTCCCGCGCGCTGACTTCTGCCCTGGGCCTCGCTACCCTTACCAAGTGACCGCCTCAAAAGACAGTTCGCGCACCAAGGACAAACCTTGGTTAATCCGGACATATGCCGGTCACTCTTCCCCTGGTGAGTCCAATGCCCTGTATCGGCGCAACTTAGCCAAAGGGCAGACCGGGCTGTCGGTGGCATTTGATCTACCCACCCAAACCGGTTACGACCCAGATTCGCCGATGGCCCTTGGCGAGGTAGGCAAAGTTGGGGTACCGATTGCGCACTTAGGAAATATGCGGGCGTTATTAGCCGCCATCCCACTCAACAAAATGAATACCTCCATGACCATCAACGCCACCGCGATGTGGATGTTGGCCCTTTACGTGGTTGCCGCTGAAGATGCTGGCGTACCAGAAAATTTATTGCAGGGCACAACCCAGAACGACATCATCAAGGAGTATCTGTCGCGCGGCACCTACGTGTTTCCGCCAGAACCATCCTTGCGTTTGACCACCGACATGATCACATACACGGTGCAAAACATTCCCAAATGGAACCCAATAAATATCTGCAGTTACCACCTGCAAGAAGCAGGGGCGACTCCTATCCAGGAAATCGCCTATGCGATGAGTACTGCAATTGCGGTTTTAGATGCCGTTCGTGATTCAGGGCAGGTAGCCCCCAGCGACTTCGGAGAAGTTGTTGCGCGGATCTCCTTCTTCGTTAATGCTGGGGTGCGCTTCGTCGAGGAAATGTGCAAGATGCGTGCGTTCGTTGAACTATGGGATCGCATTACCTTGGATCGCTATGGCGTGCAGAACCCAGAGCAGCGCAGGTTTAGATACGGCGTTCAGGTTAATTCATTGGGCTTGACCGAGTCACAACCTGAAAACAACGTGCAAAGAATAGTTCTTGAGATGCTCGCAGTCACTTTGTCAAAGGACGCCAGAGCGCGGGCGATCCAACTGCCAACCTGGAATGAGGCATTAGGTTTGCCGCGACCGTGGGATCAGCAGTGGTCACTTCGCATTCAACAAGTACTTGCATTCGAGAGCGATCTGCTGGAGTACGACGATATCTTCACCGGCTCAGTAGTTGTTGAAAAAATTGTTGCTGAAATGCTTGCCGAGGCAACCGCCGAACTTGACTATGTGCTGGGTCTAGGTGGCGCGGTCGCGGCTGTTGACAGTGGCTACATGAAGCAGCAGATGGTGCAAGCGCACTCTGAGCGACGCACTCGAATTGAATCGGGTGAGCAGATAGTCGTTGGAGTTAATGCGTTTCAAGAGAGCGAGGCCAG
>WLHM01000184.1 GCA_009702725.1 Actinomycetota bacterium
AATCAGCACAACATCAGCGTGCGCTTTAGCAACCCCAGCAGCAACGGTGCCCACGCCAATTTCGGACACCAACTTCACGTGAATGCGTGCCAGTGGGTTCGCGTTCTTCAAATCATGGATCAATTGCGCGAGATCTTCAATCGAATAGATGTCATGGTGAGGTGGCGGTGAGATTAAGCCGACCCCGGGGGTCGAATGCCGAGTTTTGGCGATCCACGGGTACACCTTGTAGCCCGGCAACTGACCCCCTTCGCCAGGCTTTGCTCCCTGCGCCATTTTGATTTGAATGTCATCGCTGTTCACTAAATAATCACTAGTTACCCCAAAACGACCAGATGCAACCTGCTTAATGGCGGAGCGCTTCGAATCCCCATTTGGCATAACTTCATAGCGTTCGGGGTCTTCACCCCCCTCCCCCGTATTGGACTTCGCACCCATGCGGTTCATCGCTATTGCCAAAGTCTCGTGGGCTTCGGCGGAGATAGATCCGTATGACATGGCTCCTGTGGAGAACCGCTTAATGATTGAGGCGGCCGACTCCACTTCATCAAGTGGCACTGCGGGTCTTAATCCAGCTCGCATTGTAAATAGCCCACGTAATGTCATCAGGCGCTCTGATTGGTCATTTACTCCGGCCGTGTATTGCCGGAAAATATCGAACCTTTTATTGCGAGTTGCATGTTGAAGTCGAAACACCGTGTCGGGATCGAATAGGTGCGGTTCACCCTCGCGTCGCCACTGGTACTCACCGCCAACATTCAAGGTTCGGTGCGCCGGTGAAATGCCTGAAGGCGGATATGCAACCGCATGGCGAGCCGATACCTCTTCGGCGAGCACATCTAGGCCCACGCCACCAAGACGAGAGGAGGTGCCGGTGAAGTAGGCATCGACCATCGCCTGCGACAGCCCGATTGCTTCAAAGATCTGGGCGCCACGATAAGAAGCAACGGTTGAAACCCCCATTTTACTCATCACCTTGAGCAAGCCCTTGCCAAGTGACTTCACGAGGTTGCGCATTGCCCGCTCTGGACTAATGCCCTCGATTAATCCACGTCTGGCTAAATCTTCGACCGACTCGACAGCCAGATATGGGTTCACCGCCGCCGCGCCGTAACCGATCAGCAGTGCTACGTGGTGAACCTCACGCACATCCCCAGCTTCAACAAGCATGCTCACTATAGTTCGCGTTTTGGTACGCACTAGGTGATGGTGCACAGCAGCGCACAGCAGGAGCGATGGAATAGGGGCTTTGACAGCGTCGCTGTCACGATCTGAGAGCACAATAAATCTCTTGCCTTGCCGGATTACGGCATCGACTTCATTGAAAATCTCACTTAGCCGCCGCTCTAGCGCCTCGCCCCCACCCGCCACCGGATAAAGCCCGGAGATGCGCACACCAGCAAACCTAGGCATGGTTCCATCAGCATTGATATGTAGGATTTTTGCTAATTCGTCGTTATCGATCACCGGGAACGGAAGCACTACCTGCCGACAGTGCCCCGCGGTTGATTCAAGCAAGTTACCTTCTGGACCAATGTGGCTTGAGAGCGATGTGACAATCTCTTCACGGATCGCATCAAGTGGTGGGTTTGTCACTTGCGCGAATAACTGCTGGAAATAGTCGAATAGCGATCTCGGGCGATTTGAAAGTACCGCTATTGGGGTATCCGAACCCATGGACCCAATCGGTTCGGTGCCCATTCGAGCCATCGGCTCTAAAATGATTCTGAGTTCTTCTTCGGTATAGCCAAATGTTTGTTGGCGCCGAGCCACTGAATCGTGAGTGTGCACGATGTGCTCACGCTCCGGCAACCCCTCAAGGTGCACCAAACCGGCAGCCAGCCAATCCGCATAAGGCTCAGCCGCAGCCAGTTCAGATTTGATCTCTTCATCGTCAATGATGCGCCCAGCGGCAGTGTTGACGAGGAACATATGGCCCGGCTGCAGTCGACCTTTACGCACGATCGTGGCCGGGTCAAAATCGAGCACCCCGGATTCAGAGGCCAGCACTACTAGCCCATCTTCGGTCACCCAATACCTACCCGGACGTAAACCGTTTCGATCCAGCACCGCGCCGATAATCGTGCCGTCGGTAAAGCACACATTCGCCGGACCGTCCCAAGGCTCCATCAACGTCGAATGGAACTCATAGAAAGCACGTCGAGCTGGATCGATATCGGGATGATTCTCCCAAGCCTCTGGAATCATCATCAGCACAGCATGAGGGAGTGAACGACCGCCTAAATGAATCAACTCAAGTACTTCATCAAATGACGCCGAATCACTTCCTCCCCTGGTGCAGATCGGAAATAGCCGGGTCATATCACCGGGGATAATTGGTGACGTGAGCATGGACTCACGTGCCTGCATCCAGTTTCGGTTACCTTGAACCGTGTTGATTTCACCATTGTGCGAAATAAACCGATAAGGGTGTGCAAGTGGCCACGAAGGGAAGGTATTGGTCGAAAACCGTGAATGAACGAGGGCTAATGTTGAAGTCATTTTTTCATCAGAAAGTTCTGGGTAGAACGGCTCTAGCTGGCCAGTGGTCAACATTCCCTTGTAAACAATCGTGCGCGAGGAAAGTGAAGAGAAGTAGACATCGGTTTCACGCTCAGCACGCTTTCGAACCGCATACACCTGACGATCAAGAGCGAGCCCACTTATACCCTGCGGTGAACTCACGAAGAGTTGCTCGAAATTCGGCATCACGCTCTGAGCGGTCATGCCGACCGACGTTGGATCCGTCGGCACCGTGCGCCACCCAAGGACCAACAGTCCTTCATCGCGCGCGATTCTCTCCACCGTACTTTTACTCGCGGCAACCTGCGTGTCAGTCTGCGGTAAAAACGCGTTGCCTACCGCATACTGCCCAACCGGTGGCATTTCAAATGCCACGTTTGCACGCAGGAAAGTATCGGGCACCTGCATTAAAATTCCGGCTCCATCGCCACTATCTGGCTCACTGCCTGAGGCACCACGATGATCTAGGTTTCTAAGCGCCGTCAAAGCTTTGGCAATTACCCCATGGGACCCAGCACCGGTCAGCGTTGCGACGAAAGCGACACCGCAGGCATCATGTTCGCGCGTTGGGTCATATAAACCCTGCGCCAAAGGTAGGTTGGTTTGCACAGACATCGAGGCCCTTTCGTCGTCGCGCCACCCTTTGGCAATAGCTCAGAGGGTGGATTCGACAGGACGACGCTGGCCTATCGATTGACATACTACCTGATTGAATTTAGGTGTCGCTCTCCACTATCGATGCGGAGCCAAAATCATCTGGGGCAGAGGCAGGGATCGCGGGGTCGGCAGCGAGGGTGCGTACTTCCTCAACGCTTTCGCGGCCTGGCCGCCGACGGGCAGAAATAACAAGGTAGATCAGAGCCCCGATACCCACAAGTAGCGCGGTCCAGATATTCAACCGGAGGCCCAGAATTGAATTTGCCGTGTCAATGCGAAGGGACTCGATCCATAAACGCCCAACGCAGTACAACGCGACATAAAGGGCAAATACCCGACCGTGCCCCATCTCGAATCGCCTATCGGCCCAAATAAGAACAGCGACGATACCCAGAAGCCAAAGTGACTCATAGAGGAAAGTCGGCTGAAAGGTGGAGAAACTTTCGTAGCCGGTGGGCCGGTGCGTGGTGTCAATTTCAAGTGCCCATGGCAATGTCGTCGGGGCACCAAAGAGTTCTTGGTTAAACCAGTTGCCAAAGCGGCCGATCGCTTGCGCTAAGGCAATACCCGGGGCAATCGCATCGGCTATAGGAGGCAGCGCCACCTTTGCGCGCTTGGCGCCGATCCAG
This sequence comes from Actinomycetota bacterium, assembly GCA_009702725.1. GTDB lineage: Bacteria > Actinomycetota > Actinomycetes > S36-B12 > S36-B12. Next base: position 3,810 of record WLHM01000184.1, read on the forward strand.
GCACCTAGTGCACCCAAGGTCACGGCGCCCCAAATGCCGAGCCCACCGTCCCAGATTCGAAATGCTGCGGCTAATCCGCGGCCATCTGGGCCGAAGTAAAGTTGCGCATCACTTATCACGTGGTAGAGGCGGCCGCCCACGATG
>WLHM01000185.1 GCA_009702725.1 Actinomycetota bacterium
CAAGCAGGTTTGCTCGCCATACCGTAAGAACACGCGGCCAATTCTCCTTAGCGTCTGGGTCATCAATCGCAAATTTAAGGTTGCCACTCTTGAGTTGCTGCGCGACATATTCAGCTGGCTCTATTCCGAGGGATTCAGCCTCGTCGACTAAGTCAAGAGGGTTGCGATCGAACTGTGGGTAAGAGGGCATCCATCCGGAGCGAGCCGATTGGGCAATGGTGTCGATCATCGTTTTACCCTTTAGTAGACCATCGCCAAGTGGTGAAGCGAGAAGGTCCGCTCCGAGGCGGTCGTAGCGCCATTGATTGGTCTGCACGTACCAAAAGCCGGTGCCAATCATTTGCCTCGGCGGCCTTGACCAATCTAGCCCGAAAGCTAATTGAGCCCAGCCGGTAACGGGGCGGCATTTTTCCTGCCCGACATAATGCGCCCAACCGCCACCGTTCACTCCTTGTGTCCCGGTCAGCGTTGTCAATGCCAAGAAGGTCCGATAGATGGTGTCGGAGTGGAACCAATGGTTGGTTCCAGCCCCCATGATGATCATGGAGCGGCCGCCGGAGTCCTCAGCATTTTGGGCGAACTCCCGCCCAATGCGCTCAGCCATGGCCGCTGGAACACCTGTTATTTCCTCTTGCCATGCCGGCGTGTAGGGCGCTGGATCCTCGTATCCTGTCGGCCAGTCGCCAGGCAACCCGTCTCGCCCGACGCCGTATTGCGCTAGCAATAAGTCAAAGACTGTCGTGACTAGTCGCTCACCTGTCGGGAGTGCGAGCCGAGCCGCTGGAACCCCTCGGCGATGAACCCCGCCGCTCTCGCTATTTTCCTGACCCACGTCAAAGCGCGGAAGTAATACTTCAACAGGTTCGGTGTCGCTGGCACCCTGAAATGAAAGTGTCGGGTCGATCCCTTCCAAGTCAAGATTCCATTTCCCCATTCCGGTGTCGTTGAACCGAAAACCTAGGGATCCATTGGGCACGTGCGGTAAACCGGTTGCGGAGTCAACAAGGACTGTTTTGAATGCAGCGCCTTCAGCCTCGTCACCAAGGTCGGCAGCGGTGACAAATTTGTCGGGTACCCAGGCTCCGTCCTTCTGCTTCAATGACACAAGGAAAGGAAGGTCACTGAATTTCTTTACGTAGTCAACGAAGCGCGGTACTTGGCGCTCGATGAAGAACTCTTTGAGAATGACATGCCCCATCGCCATCGCAAGCGCACCATCGGTTCCAGGGTGCGGAGCCATCCATTCATCCGCGAACTTTGTGTTGTCGGCGTAGTCAGGGGAGACCGTAACAACTTTTTGGCCCCGGTATCTTGCCTCCGCCATAAAGTGTGCATCAGGTGCTCGAGTGACCGGAACATTCGATCCCCACATAATTAAGTACGAAGCGTTCCACCAGTCCGCTGATTCCGGAACGTCTGTTTGATCTCCAAATACTTGTGGAGAAGCAACGGGTAGATCCGCGTACCAATCGTAAAATGAGAGCATAGAACCGCCGAGCAGGCTGATAAAGCGAGCTCCGGCCGCATGAGAAGCCATCGACATTGCCGGGATTGGTGAAAATCCGAAGACTCTGTCAGGGCCATAATTTTTAATCGTGTGTACGTGCGCAGCGGCAATGAGCTCATTGACCTCGGACCACGGTGCGCGAACAAGCCCGCCTTTACCTCGTGCTCGCTGGTAACGACTTCTCGTATCGGCGTTATTTACAACGGCAGCCCAAGCATCGACCGGATCATCATGCACTCGTCGCGCTTCGCGGTAGGCGTCAATCAAGACTCCGCGCACATATGGATAACGAACGCGGGTTGGGGAGTAGGTGTACCAAGAGAAGGCAGCCCCGCGAGGGCACCCGCGTGGTTCGTACTCTGGACTGTCAGGACCCACGGAAGGATAGTCGGTCTGCTGGGACTCCCAGGTGATGATTCCATCTTTTACATAAACTTTCCAAGAGCATGATCCGGTGCAGTTGACGCCGTGAGTACTTCGAACAACTTTGTCATGACTCCACCGGTCGCGGTAGAACACGTCTCCTTCGCGCCCGCCAACTCGCGTGACAGTTCGTCCGTCGGCTGAAGCTTTCCCCGGGGTGAAGAATCGACCAGCTCGCACTAAAAAATCAGCATTCGCATTACTTTTTTCACTCGTCTTCACGACTGGATCTCCTCGGGAGTGATAATTCGCGATGGCTGTTGATCGGTGCGTTGGAGGCGCGCAGTGCACATCCCTGGTCGTGACCACACCTCCATTGAGGTGACAGCAATTGGTTGGCCCGTGTTAGCAAGTAAGGTTGAAAGCATCGCGGTATGGATTTCGCAGATCACCGGATTGGCTTCTACGATGTCGGCGTACGGGCACCCCGAAACATGAATCGCATCGCCTAGGGCGGTGGCCTCAGCGGTGAATCCGAGTCGGTTCAAAGCATCAGTGGCCTCGGCAACGGCCTCATCCGGAGAAGCAGCTATGGGTAGAGCCGGCAGTGCTTCGACCCAAAGCTCAGCCGCGCTTCTTGCAGCGAGAGGGTCCTTTATCTGAGCCAACTGGGTGCTAAGTGCACTGGCCAGAATCTGGTACGGCGACGGGACTTTAGCGGCGGATTGATAGATCCAACGCGGCCGCCCTCTCCCCGTTCGCTCGGTGGACTCGCGGGTAACTACTTCTTTGGCCAGCAGGACTTCCAGGTGGTTTCGGACAGTGTTTGCATGTAGCCCGGTGTGCTCAGAAATAGCATCAACGGTCAGTGGTTCTGGGGAGTTTGCCAGTAAATCAGCGATTTGGGCCCGGCTATCGCGGCCGGGGGTGAGAGCGTCCATGGGAGATGTCTATCACGTATTTGTGATTAATTCAATAAAACCGGGTATAAATAAAAAGGTGTGCTTTAATCCGGTATATGAAGCTGGAAGAGGCGAATACCGGCAGGGTCAGCGTCCTGGTGATGTCGACTCTTGGCTTCACCTTGATGTTTGCGGTTTGGCTCATGTTCGGAGTGCTGGGCATCCCAATCCGCGACGAATTCGGGCTAACCGACGTGCAGTTGGCCTGGGTAGTGGCAGTAGCTGTCTTGAATGGCGCTATTTGGCGTCTGCCGGCGGGCATCGCCGCCGATCGATTCGGCGGACGACGCGTCTTCATCGCGATGTTGTTGATTAACGCTATTCCGGCCTTTCTGGTCTCAACTGCCACCTCGTATAGCCACCTCCTGTTCTACGCATTCCTAGTCGGATTCGCCGGCAACTCATTTAGTGTCGGCATTGCTTGGGTTAGCGCCTGGTGGCCACAAAGACAACAGGGTTTTGCACTCGGTGTTTTTGGAGCCGGCAACGTTGGTGCATCAGTCACTAAGTTGATCGGACCAGCTCTAATTGCGGCAATTCCAGCGGCCGGGTTCTTCGATGGCCTAGTGCCAGGAGGCTGGCGCTTTGTTCCGTTCCTGTACGTGATCTTGTTACTGGTTTTGGCGGTGGCAACTTGGATATGGACTCCGCATCGCGAAATCCGGCCAGGCCAGGGAAGATCAATTGGTTCGATGCTCACACCCTTGCGGCAGTTGCGCGTATGGCGATTTAGTTTCTACTACTTAGTGGTATTTGGCGCCTACGTTGCTTTGGCCGCATGGCTTCCAAAATACTACGTTGATGTTTATGGAATGCCCTTAAGCCAAGCTGCGCTACTCACGGCACTTTTCATCTTCCCCGCGTCCTTGTTACGACCATTTGGTGGCTATCTGGCCGACAAGGTTGGTGCGCGCAGAATGATGTACGCAACATTCGTGATGGTTTTGCTGGCCTCTGGTGTCTTGATGATGCCTTATGGATACATCGTTCTTTCGATGCCCAACGGCGATCAAAATGCCGTAATGCCATGGGAAGTCGGCACCATGTTGTTCACCGCGCTGGTATTCATAATTGGGTGCGCCATGGGACTTGGCAAAGCGGCGGTTTACAA
>WLHM01000186.1 GCA_009702725.1 Actinomycetota bacterium
CACCGCGGTCAATGCAGCACGCAGTGGTGCACCTGAGGCCAAGGTGGCTGCCAATAAGTCGGCGATATCGGGAGCCTGCTTCATCAAGGAGGCGCGCCGCGTGCGAGATGCCCGCGGCTCCATTCGCATAATGAGTTTCGGCGCAATGACAGCAATACCAATACCTAGGATGATGCCCCCCACGCCACCAATAACAAGTGCCGCACCGATGCCGAAGACGATGGCACTCACCATTGTCAGAGCCGCGCGCGACATTTGTCGCGATACCTTGGGTTGGGCAAATAATTCGCTCAGCCGACCTTGTGATGGGGGGCGAACCCAAAACCAAACTGCAGCAAACGCTGCCCCGGCGGCAAGGGCACTCATAGTTGGCGCTCCACGGCCGTGGCGATCCGCGAGGTCCACGCCATGCCCGCCACGGTTAACAGCACGCCGCCTAATAAACAGAGCAAGCCGGGCGGCGTGCCAAGCAACCACTGCAGTGGATCGGCACCCATCAACATGCCCATCGCCAAACCGATCAACGGCAAAGTAGCGAGCATTCGCGCGGTCGCACGTGGGCCGGCCAGTTGCGCCTCGAGTTGTACCCGTACATCCTCAGCAACCCGCGCCGACTCCGCCAACCGATCAACCGCCGCGGAGAGCCCACTTCCCGATGCCGAACTCACCTGCCAACAGGCGGCTAACGCCGCTAATACCGGGCGGGCTTTAGCATCATGGCGTAGTGCTGAAGTGACATCACCATCAAGTCGTAAAGCCGCCAAAGTCGCGGGCCAAACCGGTGGGCTCCCGGCGGCGTTGAGTAGGGCCACACCAAGTGGTTGCCCGCCGCGCAGTTCAGCGGCCAATGCCGAGAGTGCCTCAACGGCCCTAATACGTTGCGTGGTGATCTTGCGCCTTGATGCGGGTCCGAACCCAAGGCGCGCCAGAATAAAACTCGCGATATCCACCCGGTGCGGAGCTACCTCAACCAGTCCGGTCGTCGTCAGCCGCCAACTCACATCGACCGGCATTAACAGCGCGACAGCGAAGGCGATGAGCAGAGCACTCACGAACATCATTGGGCGCGACCCGAAGGCTGACTCGCCCCAATGCGGTCGGTTAGCTGCCTAATGCCAGGTTCTGGCAGCAGTTGACCACCGTGGCGGCGCAACGCCGGCACCGCCCGCACCAATTGATCTTCGCCCCGCGTTAACACGTAGATGCCCTCAACAACACGTTTGCCATTGGAGTCACGTTGTAGATGCAACACCGCATCCAGGCCCGCTGCGACCAAGGCATGCACCGCAAGGCGATCTAAACCAGCTGTCAGCCCGAGCGCCTCCAAGCGAGCCGGCACATCCGCCGCTGAATTCGCGTGCACCGTGCCGCAGCCACCTTCGTGCCCGGTGTTAAGGGCGGTCAATAATTCAACAACTTCAGCGCCGCGCACCTCGCCTACCACAATTCGATCAGGGCGCATCCGAAGTGCTTGTCGCACTAAATCGCGCATGGTAATCAAACCTGCACCTTCAACATTTGCCACCCGCGACTGCAAGCGCACCGCATGCAGGTGATTGGGCATCAACTCAGGTGAATCTTCGATCATAACTATGCGTTCATCCGCTGACACTAAGCCGAGTAACGCGGACAGAATTGTTGTCTTGCCGCTACCAGTGCCTCCGCTAATTACAAATGCCAGGCGTTGATCAATCAAGCTGCGCAACCACTGCGCCCCGGTGGCGTCAATACTCCCGGTGGCAATTAGTTCGTCGAGGGTAAATGCTCTGCGCTGCGGGACGCGAATTGAAATCAGAGTGCCCTCGACTGCAATAGGAGGGATAGCCGCGTGAAGCCGCGAGCCGTCGGGCAGTCGCGCATCAACAAATGGTGTGGAGTCATCGAGTCGACGCCCAACAGATGAAGCTAGCCGTTGCGCTAACTTGCGCACTTCGTCATCGGAGCGGAAAACCACATCGGTTAGTTCAAGGCCATTCCCGCGATCTATCCAAACATTGCTTGGCCCGTTAACCAACACATCGGTCACCTCGCCGGTACGAAGTAGCGGCTCAAGGGGGCCAGCACCCACTAACTCTTGGCGTAGTGATTCGACCAACCCGAGCACGGCGTCATCGCCCAGCACCACACCTTCGGCGCGAAGGGCGGAAGCCACTCTGGTGGGTGTTGCATCCGCGTGCGCTTCAATCAATCGGGACCGCACGCGATCAAGTAGCGGGGTACTCAAGCGACACTCAATTGCGTGACCGCGCTTTGAAGTGCTTCAAGGCAGGCCCGTGAAAACGGGGTGCGCGGCCCAGGTATCTCACCGTGCTCCGCACCGGCTGCAATTGCCGCATCCTCGGGTAGCATCGCTAAAAACCCTTGGCCTAAGGCACGTTGCATGTCACTTGCGGTTAATCCACTCGGTGCCTTGCGCATTAGCAGAGCGAGCGAGCCACCGAAATCAAGTGCGGGCAATAACGACGCCGCTGCCGAGGCGGCCCGAATCGAATTTGGCACAACAACATACGCACTTGTTGCGCGGCCCAGGGCGATGGTTGCAATTGCGTCGATAGAACGCACCAAGTCAATGACGACAAGCTCGTAGCCGCGCACTCCAGCGTCAAGTACGCAGGTAAGTACCTCTGCATTTAGCTGACCCGCGTATTGGCGGCCGAATGAAAGCACCGCCAGACCATCAACATGGGGTAATGCATCGTTCAAGGTCGTTGCACTTAATCGGCCGCGAGCGTCTGCAAGGTCTACCCAACGTGCACCAGGTGCCTGCTCTGCTCCGAGAAGTAAGTCGATGCCCCCACCGGTTGCGTCAGTATCGATTAGCAAAGTTTGCCGGCCCTGCTTTTGAGCGGCATTTGCCATTACTGCCGCGACAGTTGATGCACCGGCTCCTCCGCACGCCCCCAGCACACAAATCACCGCGCCTTGCCGTGACGGGCCTTCACCTGAATCCGCGAGTCGCTCAATTAGCCAACGTTCGGCATCGGGCAACGAAACAACGTGCTCTGCTCCAATTGCGATGGCATCGCGCCAAACTGCATCTGACACCGGCGGGGTTTCACTCCCGCCAGAAATTTCGCGGGCAATCACTACGACATCGCGGCGCCTCGGCATCTGGCTGAACTCCGCGAGGCGGTCAACGCCTATGAGAACAAGCGGTGCTACAGCCCATTGCGCCCTAGCCGAGTCAGCATGCGCGGCGAGATGAATATCGACACCAGTGGCCGCGGCTAGCCGCAGGATTTCTTCGGTGAGTTCACTGTCATCAGTAATTAGTAAGGGGCGCCTAGTTTCCATGGGTCCACCCTCGGCGGCAGCAGCTCGCGGTGCCAGTGTCAGCAACTCGGCTGTGGACAGCCTTTTTTGGGGCTGTGGACAACCATTCACCAATAGTTTTCGCATGGCACGTGGTGGGCTGCGCGCCAATGGCCCCAAACGAGGTACCGTCAAGGAGTGAAAACCGCGGCCTTCTTTGATCTAGACAAAACCATCCTTGCTCGATCTAGTTCATTTGCGTTCGCGCGGCCTTTCTATAAGGGCGGGTTGATCGGTCGCAGCGATGTCATCCGCAGTGCCTACGCCCAATTTGTCTATTTAGCGTCCGGCGCCGATCACGACCAAATGGAGTCGATGCGCACCTATATGTCGAAGTTGGTTACCGGCTGGGACGTCGACAAAGTCAAACAGATTGTCGCTGAAACCCTAGATGAAATTGTCGATCCGATGGTTTATGAAGAGGCCATCAAGCTCATCGAAGATCACAAAGCCCGCGGCCACGCCGTCATAATTATCTCTTCATCGGGCACCGATGTGGTTGAACCAATAGGACAACGGCTCGGGGTCGACATCGCGATCGGCACACAAGTGGCCGTCGAGGACGGCCACTACACCGGCGAG
>WLHM01000187.1 GCA_009702725.1 Actinomycetota bacterium
ACCGAGAGGCTGTCGCGCACACTGCCAGCACCGGCACGCGCTATTAAGGCTAAAGCTGCGGGCTCGGCGGGGATGCCCTCGGCTTCACAGACGGTTGCCAAATGCTGCTGCAGTAATTTCACCGGCAAAAGTCGGAAGGTGTAGTTGTGGGTGCGCGACCGAATGGTTGGCAACACCTTCTCGGCCTCGGTGGTTGCAAAGATAAACCTCACATGCTCGGGCGGCTCTTCAACCAACTTGAGAAGTGCATTGAACCCAGCTGACGAAACCATGTGGGCCTCATCGATGATGTAAATCTTGTAACGCGATGACGCCGGAGCAAACATCGCGCGTTCGCGTAGGTCACGGGTGTCATCGACCCCACCGTGGCTCGCCGCATCAAGTTCAATCACATCGAGTGAGCCGGGGCCATTTGCCGCAAGGTCGGTACAGCTTTGACAGACCCCACAAGGATCAGGTGTCGGGCCTTGCTCGCAGTTAAGGGAGCGGGCCATGATCCGCGCTGTTGAGGTCTTACCGCAGCCGCGGGGGCCCGAGAAGAGATAGGCGTGATGGACACGGTCGTTAGTTAGGGCCCTTCGCAGCGGCCCGGTGACGTGCTCCTGACCAACTACTTCGTCCAAGGTCGCAGGGCGATAGGTGCGATACAAGGCCATGGACACAAGCGCCACCTTAACTGCCCACTATGACGATGCCTGTGGCTGCGGGCTCGAACGTCTCAGGTGTAAAACAGGGACCCCCCGCGCACCCATCAGAGCCCGCCTGCCCTTGCTGCCTTCCGGCCCTGGGGGGGTTCAGCGAGGTGACGCCGCACGAGGGGTCAGTGCCAAGGGTAACGCCGCAGTGCCCACTAATGGAATACAGGTAGCCGCATGTAACTGCGAGAGCCAGCACTTGTAATCTCCGGAGCGGAGGATTCGCCTAGTGGCCTATGGCGCTCGCTTGGAAAGCGGGTTGGGGGAAACCCCTCAGGGGTTCAAATCCCCTATCCTCCGCCACTGTTAAGTCCCGGGACATCAATTAATCGAAGTCCCGGGGCTATGAATTAGCGCCCGAGTCCAAGGGTGATCGCTGTCGGCTACTTGAGCGCTTGTAAAGTTCGCTCCGGTGGCGTGTCCGAGCGGCCAAAGGAGCACGCCTCGAAAGCGTGTGTGGGGGAAACTCCACCGTGGGTTCAAATCCCACCGCCACCGCCAAAATCGCGACCGTGCCGCGATTTCCAGTTAACCCCTAGCTAGCGACGAATGGAAACTGCTGCATGGTTCCATCAGCCCAAGGTTGCTCCGTTGGCTCCAAGCGCTTTGCGCTGCGCTCGGCGTTCAGGAGGGCAGCCATGACCTGCTGGATGCCGGCATAGTTGGAGTTCCCGTAAAGGTTGACTAACTCTGCAGGGTCAGTGCTGGCGTTATACAACTCGAACTGGTCAGCTGGCGGTGCAATCTGCCCGCCGGTCGGGTTGAGTTGCTTCACTACCGTCGTCGCAACTTTGTTGCCCGGCTGGTTTGCTACACCGGCAACGATGGTCATAACGTCTTGAACATTGGGGGTAGTCCAGAACTGCGGGTTGTCCCAGTAGCGAGAGTACTTCCACCGCTCCTTTGATCCACCCGGGCCCGTGGGCAGGTAGGCGACGACAGTTTCGACGCAGTTTGGCTGATCTACCGGCTTATAGGGCAAACCGACAACAGAAACCGCGTTCGCGCCCTTGAAGGGCTGATCATCGGTCATGAAGTAGATCGGGCTTTTGTCCAACCGCGAAGGCTGGTCATCGCCTAGCAAAATGCCTGAGAGATCTTGTCCCACAAGTCGGCGTACCTGCGTATGCGACTTGCTCAACTCCTTACCGAGTGACAGCTCGTCCAAACCCGCAAGACCAAGCATCGTAGGAATGAGATCAGCATGGCTGGTCAAAGCATCACTTGTCACATGGCCGCTGAAAAGCTCTGGGTTGTGGAACATGAACGGCACGCGCAACATCTCGTCATATCCCGAGTGCCACTTTTGGAACATGCCTCCATGGGCACCGAGCATCTCGCCATGGTCGGAGAGATAAATGACGATGGTGTCGCGATACTGCTCGCGATCCTCGGTGAGAGTATCGATCACCTTGCCGATTTGCTCGTCTACATTCTTCTGCAGTTGGTAGTAGAAGCGGTGGTAAGCTTCGTCGTTGTTAAGAGGCTGGAAACCCTTCGGATACTGAGTTACGAAACTCTTCTGCGCCACCGGCTTCGTGCTGAGATCCTCATTTGACGAAGCCGTGTAGGCCGGACCAAAAAGATCCCGCGGCACATTCGAACCCACTAGCTGTTCAGCAAGGTAGAAAGAACCTTGACTGCCGGAAAGATCCCCCGCCAAACTAAGACTCCCCCAGACCGTGATGTCATGCGGATTCACAAAAGACGAAACTAAAAGCCAAGGCTTGTCGCTGCGTCGCAAGCGCTGCAATTGGTCCGAGCCCAACTGGGCGTATACCTCGTCGCGTCCTCTGCCACCGGGGCCAGAGGAACCTGAGTTAAGTGGGTTACTCCCGTGGGGCTCCGGGCCGATGAAGCCAGTAAATCCGTACTCCTCCAGTCGTGAGGACTCTAAATAGATGTCCTCAAGATATCTATCTCGACCACCGGCATCGTTATACGAGGGCAACGGGTTGTAGGAGCCCGCCTGATAAAGATCTGCGTCTGAGATATGCCACTTGCCTTTCCAGTATGTGTCGTACCCCGCGGCGCGAAACCAGTTACCCAAGGTTGGCACCGTGGTGGGATCTAGCCAGTAGAGATCCTGCTCAATCGCGGACTTAGCGGCACCTGAAGTCTGCGCGACGCCATGAAGGGACGGGTATTGCCCCGTGTAGATAGAGGCACGACTGGGCTGGCAGGCCGTCGACATAACGTGGTGGTGAGTGAACTCGAAGGAATTGCGACGCAGAAAGTTTTGGGTCGCTAGGTTCTGCAGTCGCCATAGTTGCAGCTCCGGCGATTCGTAGAACGGTGCGGCCCGCTGCTCATCCATCATGACGATCAAGAAGTTGGGGCGTCGCCTGAGCCGGCCGCGCGGCTTGAACTTCGGTAACGGTGCAGCTTGCGCCGCCGGCCGACTGGATGCGGCCAACCCGGCTGCGGTCACACCGGCAACGCTGGTGGCCTGCAAGAACTTGCGACGACTCAAACTCGGCTTGTTGTTCTCAGACATTTATCTAGTTACCTTTCAAGTTGGAGTCGCCCAGCGAAACAGTGCCTACCGCCAAGTCGTAAGTGAGGGTGTAGTCGAAGTAAAACGAATTTCCGGTGTTAATTGTGGGCTGACCCCGTGGAATGAGGCGCACAAGATTACGTGAGCCAGTTCTCCCCGCAATGAACTTGTGCCCAAAGAAGGCGCTCCCCGCCGCGGCTAGCTTGACCCTTGTTCCCGGTTTCACCAGGTTCGTGCTCGTATCTGGAACACGAGAGAAATCACGGCCGAGGACTCTCATCAAGGTAAACCCAGAGTCGAACCAGGTTGGGACGCACTGCTCGCGCAACACTCCGAAAGTCCAGCAGCCATCAGCTTGGTGATCATCCCAGTTATTAGCGCCGTTTATGTCCTGGCTTACATAGGGCAATCGGAAACTCATCGTGGGATCCACCGGCGGCTCGGCGCCAAGTATGAGGGCACCTGGGCGACCCTTTTGGGTTCCGATATTGCGTTTGAAATGAATACTCCAGCGCAAACCAAGGGCCCCGGGCATGGACTTCAAGATGTTTGTCATGTTGCCGCCGTCACCGGTGCCAAGGCCAATGATTCCTGAGATTCCGCGATTCTTCCATTGCTGGATATACGGGTTGCTCGTGTTAACGACAGAAATCGTCACCGGTTGGGTGGTGGTGAC
>WLHM01000188.1 GCA_009702725.1 Actinomycetota bacterium
CCGAGGACTACCTAGGCGTGGTGACCCAGCTAATGGCCCTGCGCAAGGGCCGCATGGAGCAGATGGTTAACCACGGCACCGGCTGGGTGCGAATGGACTACATCGTCCCAGCCCGTGGCCTGATTGGTTTTCGCACCGAGTTCCTCACCGAGACTCGCGGCACCGGCCTATTGCACCACGTATTCGACCGCTATGAGCCGTGGCACGGCGAGCTTCGCACGCGCCCGACGGGCTCGCTCGTGGCCGATCGCACCGGCCCAACAACCGGCTTTGCGTTGGCGAATCTCCAAGAGCGCGGCACGATGTTTGTCGGTCCGGGCACCGAGGTCTACGAAGGCATGATCGTCGGTGAGAATTCACGGTCTGATGACATGGACGTCAACCCGACCAAGGAGAAGAAACTCACCAATATGAGGCAGTCCTCAGGCGATATTTTGGTCCCACTCATCCCGCATAAGCAGCTCTCACTAGAGCAGGCCCTCGAGTTCTGCCGCGAGGATGAATGCGTCGAGGTGACCCCGGCAACGGTGCGGATCCGCAAGGTGCTGCTGATGGCCGCCGACCGTTCAAAAGCGGGGCGCAAGCCCAAAGTGCAGTCCTAGTACCTTCTTCGTTGGCACGGCTAGATCACAATTTCATCTTTTTTCCGTTCCGCGCTTGCAGGGTTATTACTGAGGAGTAACATCACTCAGGGGCTTGGCTCGGTGGCCCCACGAAATGGGGGTGTTTAGTGGTCAAGGTCGCGTCGATCGACAGCCCTTCCGCCTCGACCGGCAGTGAAGTTGCCAGCCGCTCACTTCGGCAAATTGTGTGGACGCGCCTGCGCCGCGACAAATTGGCCATGGTCTGTTTGTTCATCTTGATCGCCCTGTATTCAATAGCAATTTTTGCTCCCGTTATCTGTGGGCTACTTGGCGTTGACCCGTATTCCTTCGACAAAGAGTCGATAAGTGATAGTGGTGGCGGCCCGGTGGGTGCCTGGGGCGGTATCAGCACCGAACACCCGCTCGGGGTTGAGTGGGGTACCGGGCGCGATATTTTCGCGCAATTGCTTTACGGCTTGCGCATCTCCTTACTTATTGCAACGACCGCAACGATCCTCACTGTTTTTTTCGGAACGGTATTAGGAATTATCTCCGGGTATGCCGGCGGCAAGACCGATGCCGTCATCGGGCGCACCATGGATTTAATCTTGGCTTTCCCGTTCCTGCTCATAATCTTGGCAATGTCGGGAGTGTTAACCCAGCGTCTTACTGATCTTGGGGTGCCAGATGGTAACCCTTCACGCATCTTGTATCTAATCATCGTATTAAGTATTTTTGGTTGGCCTTATTTGGCGCGCATTGTTCGTGGCCAAGTCTTGAGTGTGCGAGAGCGTGAGTTTGTTGAATCTTCAATCGCGATGGGGGCGAGCCGCTATCGCATCTTGTTTAAGGAAATCCTGCCAAATCTCTGGGCTCCCATTCTCGTCTATGCAACGTTGACGCTGCCAACATATGTTGGCACTGAGGCGGCGCTGTCATTCCTTGGAGTCGGGGTGCTGCCACCCGACACGTCATTCGGTGGCATGTTAGGTAACTCGGTCAGCTACTTCAGCGTGGTTCCGTCCTACTTATTTATTCCAGGCACTGTTCTGGTGGTTCTTGTTGTCACGTTTAACCTCGTCGGGGACGCTGTCCGTGACGCCCTAGATCCCCGCGCCGGACGGGTGTGAGCCACATGCTTACGATTTCGGTACCGAAAAAGATCCGTAACTTGGTTGCCAGTAGGCACACGGGACGCGATGTCGCGGGTCAAGGCAACTTGGTCCGATTTATTGGGAGGAAATATGGGTAAGGCTAATAAGGGCCTGCGCTTAGCGGCGGTAGGTGCAGTTGCTGCACTTGCACTCGCCGCCTGCGGCGGGGGAAGTAGTTCAAGTACAAGCGCGTCAGGTGGCGCAGAGCCGGCACAGAGCGGCGCCAGTTCGAGTGGTGCAGGTGGTGGAGAGCCGGCAAAGGGCGGCACCCTTTATTACCTGACAAATGCCGAGCAGTTCGATCAAATCGATCCGCAACGCATCTACACTGGTGAGGATCTGGCCTTCTTTAACGGCACGATTTATCGCACGCTAACCGCGTATAAGTTCTCACCCGACGCCGCAGAAGGCACCGAGATCGTTGGTGACCTTGCAACTGATACCGGTACTGTGACAAATGGTGGTAAGACTTGGGCGTTCACGATTCGCGATGGTGCAACTTTCCAAGACGGCTCTCCCGTTACTTGTGCTGATGTTGCTTACGGTACTTCTCGCACCTTCGCAACCGATGTCATCACCGGCGGACCGACCTATGCCATCTCGATGCTTGACATCCCAACATTGGAAGATGGTTCTTCGGCGTATAAAGGCCCGTACACGGGTGAGGGCCAAGACCTATTCGATAAGGCCGTTACCTGCTCGGCCGATGGCAAGACCATCACGTTCAATCTCAGCCGACCGGTACCGGACTTCAACTACACGGTGACCCTTACCGCCTTCGCACCAGTACCCAAGGCATCAGATACCGGTGAAAAGTACGGCGATGCTCCAGTGTCATCGGGGCCATACAAGATTGAGTCGAATAAGAACGGCAAGGGTGGCAAGATGGTTTTGGTCCGCAACGATAAGTGGGATCCAGCCAGCGATGACTACCGCAAGGCTTACCCAGATACTTGGGAAGTTGACTACGGCCTTGATGTAAAAGTAATTGATCAACGCCTAATCACCAGTTCTGGAAATGACGCCACGGCGCTTGCCCTTGGCGTTGAGCCAGAGCAACTGGGCGTTATCTATAAGAGCCCAACCGAGGTCAATCCGGAGTTCGCGGGCCGGGCGATCAGTGAACTCGATCCATATGTTCGCTACCTTGCGATCAATACTGCGAAGGTGCCGAACCTTAAGATCCGCCAGGCAATAGCGGTGGCCCTTGATCGTGACGCGCTGCGGAAGAATGCCGGTGGCGATTTCGCCGGTGACTACGCCGATGGCGTCATCAAGCCGAACATGGGTGTTGACTACGCGCCAACTGGCATGTGGGAAACCTTACTCGGCGAGAAGGTTGCAGACGGAGGTAATCCGGAGCTGGCGAAGAAGCTGATCGCCGAATCCGGTGAAGCTGCACCGACGATCACCTTCGATTACCCGCAGTCGCCAACTGCTGACAAGGCAGCAGCGATTGTGGTGGACTCACTCGGCAAGGCAGGCATTACCGTCAAGCCAAACCCGATTGAGCCAGGTCAGTATTACGGCGTGGTCTTCGACCCGGAGAAAGCGCATGAATTGATCAACGCAGGTTGGGGTCCTGACTGGCCGAACGCATCGACCATCATCCCTGAGCTGTTCACGCCAACTGGCGGTTTCAACCTGTCGCAGTACGACAATGCGGAGTTCAACGCCGCTGTTGAGGCGGCAAAGATTGAGCCTGACCGCGCAAAGCAGGCCAAGATGTGGCAGGACCTCAACACCAAGGCTATGGCCGACGTAGTTGTGATTCCTACCCGATTTGGTCGTGAGCAGCGTGTTGTAGGTAAGCAGATTGGCCCCGTGTACTTATGGCCCGCCTACGGCTCTTGGCCGTATGGCGAGATGTACGCGGTACAGCAGTAGTTGAATTGGAGGGCGGGTGCGCGGCACCCGCCCTCCAATACTGTCCATGTCAAGTTTCCCCTCTCACGTAATCAGCCACCGAACCGATAGGAATCCAAGTTCATGAGTGCGTATGTAGTACGACGAGTGATCAGCATGATCATTTTGTTGTTGCTGCTCACTCTCGTAGTTTTCATACTTTTCAGCTTGCTCCCCACCGATCCAGCTCGCCTAACCTGCGGCAAAGGCTGCACCCCAGA
>WLHM01000189.1 GCA_009702725.1 Actinomycetota bacterium
AGATCATCACGACTCGCACCCGCTAGCAACCGATAACCGTCACTTCGCTGAATACGCACGTTTTGGACGTGAAATCGACCGAAATCGAGGTTTTCACGACCAAAACGTGCGCACTCAGGTGCCCCGCCCACGCCCACGCCCGCGCGCCCCCGCGCGCCCCCGCGCGCCCCCGCGCGATCAGGCGGTGCGCCTACCGGGTAACTGCCGGCGCGCGATGGCATTTTGAATCCGGTTGATCATGACCAATGGCGTGACGACAGCCTCGTGCCAAGTCCAGCGCACCACCGACCAACCCGCACGTTCGAGGGCTTCTTGTCGGAGTTTCTCAGACACGTGATCGGATCTATTTACATATTTGGAGAATCCGTCAGCCTCGCCGATCAACTTCAAGTGCTCCCAGGTGAAGTCAGCCCAGTAGGTGCGGCCATCGTCACCAAGGACCGGAACCCCACACTGCGGCATCAATAATTTATGTGTTTGCATCTGCCATCTCGAGATGGATTCGAGGACCGATTCAGCGGCTGGTTCGCCAGCACGAAGTTTCGTAGCCAAAGCCTTGAGCCCACGCCTGCCAGAGAAGCCCGCGCAGGTGGTGAGCATGGCTTTATTTGCGTAATCCCGGTGTACTGGATCCCTCACGAGCCGTCGAATATCTCGGTTCGGAGTGTTTGTTGAAATCAGGCGGCGCAGGCCCATATCTATTAGCGCCTGCGCTTCATGTGGGGGCAGGTTGATACAAAGATCCAAAACGGTGCGCGCGATGTTGGTACACGGGAAGCCGAGGAGTTCATCGAGGTGCGCAGAGGGTGCCGCCCCCGGGAAAATTCGCAACCGGTGAGCATGTCGGCCCTTGCCGGGCTGGGTGAGTTCAACTATCGGGACCTCGCCGAGCACCGGATCAATGACCACCTGGGGGCGCACGCGATCAAAGGGTAAATCAAGGATTGCCGCGGCTGACCCGTGGCTGACAATGGCTCGTGGGTGCCGAAGTAGCGCAGCTGTCACCGCGAACAAATGCCGCTGGCGCCCTTCTGCTGCTTCCCAAACTTGGGCTGGCAGCAAAGTTCCAGGTTGCAAGCTAACAAGGCGGCCAGCAGTTAGTGCAGAGCGAAGTTGTCCCACCGTCAATCCCTGAGCAAGTGCAGTGGCCCGATCAATTGGGTGCGAGTTACCGATGCGGGCGATCACCTGCTCGGTGTTGACGGTTCGACTTGGATTTGGCACGTAACAACCTTGCAACAGAACCGGTTGCGGGCGCAAAGTGTTATCCACAGCTACTCGAGGTGGGGCTCGGGGCCGAGCATGTGCACCTGTCCCCCGTGAAGGGTAGTTGCGCTGAGTGCGCACGTTTTGGTCGTGTAATCGGCCGAAACCAAGGTTTTCACGACCAAAACGTGCGCACTCAGATGATTCGGGGTGCGGAGGCATCGAAGAGTCGTGCCACTAGTCTCGGAGTTATGGGTCAACCCCGCGGGTATCTCGAAGCCGACCTCGCACGCATTGTGGAGGAGCCGGTAAAAGAGACGGTGCGTAGTGGTTTTGCGCGGGACCGGGCCCGGGTGCTGCATTCGGTTGGGTTGCGCCGGCTAGCCGCGAAGACCCAAGTGATGGTTTCCGGGGTTTCAGACTTCCCGCGCTCGCGTTTAACTCACACCCTTGAGGTGGCCCAGATTGCCCGCGAGCTTGGTGACGCCCTTGGATGCGACCCAGATCTTGTTGAAGTCGCTGGGCTGGCTCACGATCTTGGTCATCCGCCCTTCGGTCACAATGGTGAAACTGAACTCGATCGCCTCGCGTCCCAAATTGGTGGGTTCGAAGGTAATGCCCAGACACTGCGCGTGCTCGCAAGACTCGAGGCAAAAATGGAAGACGCGTCGGGTGAAAGTGTCGGCTTGAACCTGACCCGCGCAAGTTTGGATGCGGCTTGCAAATACCCGTGGGGGCGGCGCGCCGGCACCCAGAAGTTCGGCTTCTATGAGGATGATCGGCCGGTTTTTGAGTGGCTGCGCGCTGGTGCTCCGGGGGAGCGAACCTGCCTCGAGGAGCAAGCGATGGACTGGTCTGATGACGTCGCATATTCGGTGCACGACGCCGAAGATGCCGTTCATTCTGGACTTGTCCATCTGGAGCAATTCACCAGTTCGGAAATCCAACAAGAATTAGTTGCAATAGCCCTAGAACGCTACCGCCCAGATCGAGACCCGGAGGCCCTTGTTGAGGCGCTGCGCAGACTGACGCAACTTGAATACTGGCCCGGCCACTTCGACGGTTCAATGGCCTCGCTGCGCGAGTTGAAGCGTTTTACCAGTTACCTGATCGGCCGTTTTTGCGTCAGCGCGCAAATCGCAACTCAGATTGAATACGGTTCGGAGCCGTTGACTCGGTACGCGGCCAATTTGATTGTGCCGGATGAAGTTCGCGATGAAGTCGCGGTCATGAAGGCCATCGCGGTCAAGTTTGTTATGAATCGCGATGGTGCCGATGCGGAGTATGCGAGGCAGCGAACAATGATCGCTGAAGTTGTGCACGCCCTCACTTTGGATGAAGGTCGCTCCCTTGAAAGTTGGCTCGTGTCCACTTTTGAGGGGGCAAAAACTGACGCTGAACGATTCAGGGTTGTCATTGATCAGGTCGCCAGCCTTACCGATGTCAGTTTGCTGCACTGGCATAACAAGTTAGTGCACTGACGATAGACTTGGGTAAGAAGTTGAAGGTCGTCGAAACATGAGGATTAACGTGGGTCAAGAAACCGGTCGCACCCCAACTTTTGTGGTGCTTGAAGATCATGTCATTGTTCGCGAGGGGCTAGAGCGCGGGCTGGTGGATTATTTTGATCGTGTTGAGTTCGCCTACTCGGGCGCGGTACTTGGAGATGCGCTAAAAGCCATCGACCAGCGCGCTGTCGATTGCGCGATTATCGATCTCGACCTCGGTGATGGCCGTTCAGTCGCAGATGTAGTGTCAAGTTTTACTTCATTAAGTATTCCCGTGGTGGTAGTCAGCGCGCTGGGGGATCCGGCGGTTATCCAATCCGCGATCTTAGCCGGAGCTTCGGCCTACGTGACTAAACGATCAGGGTTCGACGAGCTGAGCGAGGCGCTAGACGCTATTTTGCATAACCGCGACTGGATGTCACCTGATTTTGCCGGAGCCTTAATTCCTAAGAATGCGACCGGGGTGCATCTTTCCGCTCAGGAGCAACGAGCTCTGGTGCTGTACGCATCAGGTTTAAAAATGGATTCGGTCGCTCGCCGGATGGAAGTCGCACCCAGCACCGTTAAGCAATACATTGACCGCGTTCGAGACAAGTACACTGCCGCGGGCAAGTTGGCTCGCACCAAAACCGACCTGTATCGCGTGGCTCGTGACGAAGGGTTGATGACCTAGTCACTCTAGTTTTCTAAGCTGGAGAATTTAGCGGCCTACGAATGTTAACCGTCAGTTCGCAGCCGCCGTTCATATCTGGATCAACCGCTACTGAAACCTCGCAATCCCCAATGCTGAATTCGGTTGTAGTGAAAGTGGATGATTCACCGGTAATCCAAATTGGTAAGGCTTGGTCACCTGGCGCGGTGAGTAAGATCTCCTCGTCCTCCCCATCGATGAAGAGACGCACCGTTACTTGCTCGCCCGGGTAAGCAAGGGCCGTGATTCGAAGCGCCTCGCTGATGAAGTTTGGGAGTGGGTCAGTTCGCCCAGCGGCGGATAGTGCGGCGGCATCAACGCTGATCCCGGCGGCACCGGCGTCAGCGACCATGCTCTGGATCGCATTCCACATTGCCGAGGGCGCCATATCGGTGAACCCCAAAGTAATGCGAATTTGGCTTTCCTCGGCTGCTGCACGCACGCGGGTAGAAGGGGC
>WLHM01000019.1 GCA_009702725.1 Actinomycetota bacterium
GAACTCTGCATCTAAAGCGCTCGGCGGTGGGGTCATGCCCAGTCTCTCCGAGGCTATGTTGGGTGTTGATCCAGGCCAGGTAGCAAAACACTTAGGCGTTGGCATTCAAGCCGGTGCGTGGATGGCCAAGGAAGCTGCCGGCGAAAAACCAACCGACGTGGCGGGCGAAGCTCGTAAAGACTACGTAGCTGCAGATATGCAACGAATGGTGGCCCGCAAAAACAAGACGGGCATGTTTAAGTCCGCAGCTGTTAAGGCGCTGGCCGCAAAGAAGCTCGGCGATGCGGTTCAAGATGGAGGGCATCGGGCAACATACGAGGGCACGATGGAAGAGTCTGAGAAGCTTAATGAGGCGCGCCCTGAAACCAGCGGCCTGACAAAAGCAATGCAGATTGCCGCTTTGCCAGGTCAGGCGCTCAACAAAACTGGCCAAACAATCACGGGTGCAGATGGTGAAGAAGACCTACTTAAGGGCAACCTGAAAACTGCAGCAGCAGTCTCCGCCTTAGGCCTCGGCACCCAAGCAGCCACAGCTGGCCTAGCAACCGCCGGCCATATTGTGGCTCCAGGATTGGGCGGCATCACAGCGTCCACCGCGGTTAAAGGCACCGGGTATGCAGCCAGGGCCGCCGGAACACTGCTATCAAAACCCTTCCAATGGATGGGTGGCAATAAACAAGATCAGGCTGACGCCTTCGACAAACACCTTGACGGCGGCAGTGCCGAAGAGCGCGACGCCGGCACCGCCCAGACCCAAGCCGGCAGCATTTTGCATCGAGGTTTTAGGTCACGGGGTCAAGCAACCGGTGAAGGTGGCGTTGGCTGGGAGAAGTCCGGTGCTAAAACAGCAGACCCCGCCCCGGTCGCCGGCGAAAGCTATAAAGAGGGCGGCATCACCGGCTGGCTTAAGGGGTTGTGGAGCTCAGGTAAGCACCAAGCTAAGACCGAGGCTTCACATGCTGTCGATGACGTGAAGACCACCGCACTTAATGCGCGCAAGACTGCCGTTGACGCCAAGGATTCAGCCAAGGGATTCGGCAGCAGGATCAAGGACACACTCTCCTCATGGTGGTCGAAGTTGACCGGTCCCAAAAAACCGGCTGAAGAGGATCAAGGCGTAGAGATGACCTCAAGGTAATTGCACCCGGCCGCAGAGCCACTGACAAGAAGGTGATTCACCTGGCGCTGTGCATGCCGGTCGCGTGAAACCGCAAATGACCAGATATTTCAACAGATCCTGATAGCGTTCAGGAATGCGCACCCGAATCGCGGCCATGATCGCTAACCCACTGCTCACCCTGGCTCTAGCCACTTCATCTTTTGCCGCCACCACTTTATTGGCCCCTGCCGCCATGGCCGCCAACACGACAACTATTACCTTCAATGTGGTCGGCTGCGACGGTTGCACCATCCAGCCCGCGCAGTGGCTCAAAGGTAAATCGGGTGCGCCCTACGAGGGGAAAACTGTCACGGTAGTCAATGGTGTTGCGACCGCAACTGTGCCAACGGCAAAAACTAAAGGCATGAGCTTTAACTTCACCGCGCCTTGGGCCGTCAATCAAAATGCACTGCAGAACATCGTCATTCAATATAAAGGTGTCCCCGCCGGAACCCTGCCCACGCGAGCGGAGGCACTTGATTCAACGAAAGCATCGGGTTGCTGGGCCGGTACCAAATCTGGGAATGTCACGATCCAGGTAAACGTTGGACGAGTGACCATGGAGGGCTTCCCGGCAAGTGTCGGTAAGGGGCCGTACCCGCTGGTTTATGTCGTACCACCTATAACGGCCCAAAAAGTATTTGAACCGACATACAAGGGCACGATCGGCAATCAGCAAGGTGCCTTGCCATGTGAGGGAAGTTAAACACTTCATTCCGGATTATGGATCTTTGATGGCAGATACTGAATTAGTAGTCCTGCTTTATCCTGACGGAACAGTGGCGGGCAGCCTGGATAAGTCACTCGTCCACCACAGCGAAACTCCCCTGCACCTCGCGTTCTCCTGCTACGTCTTTGACACTGATAACCGGCTGCTGATGAGCCAGCGCGCACTATCGAAGTTAACGTTCCCCGGGCTTTGGACCAACTCAGTCTGCGGGCATCCACTTCCCGGCGAAACAGTTGAGGCGGCAGCTGCGCGGCGCTGCAAAGACGAACTCGGCCTAGTGCTAACCGATCTGCGGCTTATCCTGCCAACATTTGCATACCGAGCCGAAATGAATGGGCTCGTCGAAAATGAAATGTGCCCGGTATTGATGGCGATTGTTGCCCCAGGTGCATTGACTACACCGGACCCAGCCGAAGTCGAGGCCACCAACTGGGTGCCCTGGGCCGAGGTCGTGCGCGATACCCAGAGCGGGACCTTGGCCTTGTCCCCTTGGTGCCTGACGCAAATTGACTTGTTAGACCAACTCGGGCCTGAGCCGGCCGGCTGGCCGACTGGCGCTGTTGAGTTACTACCTGCGGCCCTGCGCACGGATGGCGACATTCATACCTAGCCTCGGACTCATCCACACCGCAATCGGGGGTTTCACCACCTCCGAGCTTGCTGGCGTTCAAACTGCCTAGAGGTAGTATTAGAAATATGTTGAATTCAAACGTAGGTATCTGGGGCAATGGTAATTGGCTAGATCCTGCTCGCCGAACAGAGGCGTGCGAGGTGGCAGCGGAGATAGAAGAACTCGGTTACGGAAGCCTCTGGCTCTCCGCGGGTTTTGGTGAAGGTATGCCGAGTGTGTTCGGTGATCTCTTGGCAGCAACAAAGCACATGACAGTAGCCAGCGGCATTTTAAGTATTTGGCACTCCACCGCCGCCGATACGACCAGCGCCTTTAACTCCCTCGAGCAGCTGCACCCTGGCCGATTCTTATTGGGATTGGGCGCCAGCCACGGCCGCATCGTTGAGGCGTCAAACCAAACCTATGAGCGGCCATTCAGCCGCATGGTCAACTACCTAGATGAGCTAGATGTGCAGCAACCATCGGTGCCACATGACCGGCTTGTGCTGGCGGCACTCGGCCCGCGAATGCTGAAATTGGCTTCGGAACGCTCCTCGGGTGCGCACCCGTATTTCGTACCTGTTGAGTACACCGCTTTTGCTCGCGAAGTGATGGGCTCGAATGCGCAGTTGATACCTGAGCAAGGAGTGGTGCTCGAGACGGATCCGCAATTGGCTAGAGCGATTGCTCGAAACCACATGGAGCTCTACCTAGGGTTGCCCAACTACACTAATAACTTGATCCGCCTTGGGTTCAGTGAAGATGACATCCGCGATGGCGGCAGTGACCACTTAGTTGACGCCATAGTCGCTTGGGGCGATCTCGACGCAATAGCCGAGCGGGTTGCCGCCCAGCTCGCGGCGGGCGCAGATTCGGTCTGCGTGCAGGTATTGAACGGTGACTCATCCGAATTTCCACGCCAGCAGTACAGTGACTTAGCAAAGGTGTTGTTCTAACTCACTTTGTGTACGTACAGGTGGATTGTCAGGGGTGCCAACTAGTTTGGTGAAATGAATCCAGAGGTAATGCCATGAATGGTAAGAGTTGGTTGACCGGCTCGTTCCTCGTCGGGATCTGCAGTCTCGCCCTGGCGGTACCCGCTTTCGGTGTTGACGCCGATCCGACCCCCGCACCGATCCCGAGTGCTAGTAGCACTCCAGTTCCAGAGCCGACACCTACCCCAACACCTAGTTCGAGCGCAACTACGACTACCCCGTTACCGCATGAGATCTTGATGGCCACGCCTTCAGCAACACCAACCCCCTCGACGAATTCTTATGGTGAGGTATGCCCGACCGTTTACGGCTCATGGACCCGCGGCTGCCCAACCGTGCCAAACCCCGATCCGGGCTGTGTCACCGGTCGCGGCCTATGCCCAGGTGAGCATGCCGGGTGGGCGCTGGTTGATGAAAATGGCAACGTCACCGGAGGCGTAATAGTTTGTACTCCAGAAGTCTGCGGGGCAAACAGCCCGCTGGTACCAGGCAACCCGGGCTATGGCGGAGGCTACTGGGCCGGCCAGCGCCTTGTTTTGCAAACTGTGCAGGATCCAGTCGAGGCGGCCGCCGCCGCAAATGGCATTGGTAATGTCGCTGGTTACAGCAGCGGGGCCCGCTACAACTTCGCAACCGGGCAGTGGACCCTCCAAGCTGGTAACGACACCTACAACATGGCAATCGCCTACCCATCGGGAAGCGATCATTTGACATTAATCTACGGCGGGTCTGAAGAGACACCAGCCACTTCAAGCACTCGGCCCGGTGGCACGCCAAGTGGTGAGCCAGGTGAGGAACCACAGGCGCCGAGCGCAACTTGGATTGCTCTCAGTCAAAGTTTTGTACCGCCAACCACATTGCAGGCAGAGTATCCAGTGGTGATTACCGAAGCGGCCGCTGAGCGTCGCATAGACCTGGCCGCCCAACTCGTTTCTTCACTCGGCTACGGCCAGATTGGGTCGGCGGTTGACCAGGCCAAGCGCTTGCAGTGGGTATATATCTGGTCAGGGCTGCGCGCCCTTCCCGAAGATGAGCGCGCCGCGGTGCGTGAAGATCTTCGGACCACCGCTATCAATAGTGGAGCCGAGCGAGACTTGGTGACCATGGCAGCAGGTTTGACTCGGCTGGATCTAGCCACCACTGTCGCACAAGCGGTAACCGATGGATCCTCATCGGCGACCACACCGGCACAACAGATCAGTTGCATTAATGCGCTGACTATTGGCCGCGTGCGGGTCGCACGCGCTGCCTGCACTTCATAGCTCAGGCTCTAAACACTCGACTTATCTAGCGGTGACTCGAGCGCCTTGGTAATTGTCTCGACGAATACCTCAAAGGGCTGGGCCCCAGAAATCCCATATTTGCGATCAAAAACAAAGAACGGAACCCCGGTTGCACCAAACTGCGCTGCCATCTCGAGGTCAGCCGCCACCGCACTTCGATACGAGCCAGCGGTAATTACCTCACGTGCACCTTCAGTATCCAAACCAGCAGCGCTCACGAATGCCATTAGTTCATCGACAGTGAATATCGGACGCGCATTTTCGAAATAGCCACTGAAAATCCCTTCGAGGAGCGCTTGTCCGCTGCCCTGCTGTTGCGCCCACAAAATCAACTGGTGAGCCACAGCGGTATTACCTCTTTGAGTTTCAAGTAAGCGCATTGTCAGGCCTTCGGTTGCCCCCGCTGAGTCAACCTGCCCGAGCATGCTCCTTACCCCCGCCGGATCCAAGCCGTACTTGCTCGCCAACAAATCGACCGTGAGCCCACCTTCGGAAATCGCCCCGGGATCGAGTTGAAATGCTCGATGAACGACTTCAAGTTCAGATAGCTCCGGCAGTGCCGCGATTGCCCGTTCCAGCCGCCGCTTGCCGATGAAACACCAGGGGCAAACAACATCCGCCCAAACCTCAATGATCACGCATCAAGCCTAACGGGGCTGCTGCAGAAAGTTCCATTGAACCCTAGGTAAATGGCGTTTTGTGACGTACCGTTGAACTAGGTGCCCGTTCGGGTATTGACCCATCAAGTGATTGGAGCATCAAATGCCAAGTGTCAATATTGCGACACCAGCAAGTTCAGCGCCAACCGATCGGCTCGCACTCGGTGTAGTGTTATTGCGGCAGGATATGGCCAGTATCAGCGGCACCGCAAACCCATCTTGGAACAGCCATCCTTGTATCTGCTTTGAGGGTAGTGACGAGTAAACTCCCCGCGGGCTACGACGTGTGTTGGGTTGTTACAAGAAAAATGTCGATATATATTTATAACAACCCACCACTCAACTAATAGCTTCACGACTACAAGATCGGAGCATCAAATGCCAATTATCAATGTTGCGGCACCCGCAAGTTCAGCGCCAACTGATCGGCTTGCACTTGTTATTGCATCGGTGCGCCCAGGTGTGGCAGGTAACAGCGAAACCCTCAGCCCATCGGGCATGTACATCGGGGGGCAGGTATGCAATTGCTTTGGGGGCACTAACGACTAGAACGATCCGCCGCCACCACCGCCACCACCGCCACCACTGAAACCACCGCCACCACTGAAACCCGAATCACTTGAGCGTTCGGTCATGCCCGAACTGAAGTTAGACTGCATGCTCGATGACCACCCGTGCATCGCGTACATGCTGGCTACATAGATCCCATAGTTCTGCAGCTCTTCTGG
This sequence comes from Actinomycetota bacterium, assembly GCA_009702725.1. Taxonomy (GTDB): domain Bacteria; phylum Actinomycetota; class Actinomycetes; order S36-B12; family S36-B12. The sequence continues at coordinate 6,165 of WLHM01000019.1, forward strand.
GCGAAGGTCAGGGAAGTTCTTCATCCAAGTATCTTCGAGCCCAAGTACCACCGCATACGGCAAGAAAGTTGCAAATATGGCGGCCGGGGGTAGATTAATCTTCTGGGCGAAATCGCGGCGGGCATCTGCCGAGTCCGAATTAAGTAGGCGCTTGAACCCTTCAACCTCACCCAAAAATGCCGCAGAAACTTTTGTCTGTTGGCGGGGGGTGATGATGGCACCGGCAATACCGCCGAGCAAAAGCCCCAGCCCGATGATCGCTAGCCCCGATCCGCTGGCGAAGGCGCCAGCGAAGACAAGCGCCACCAACCCCGCGGCAAGCATGAGACCACCTAGCAGGGCGAGTAACTTGTAAGGCCGATCAGGTACATCACCAAGCGGGTTGTAACGACCTGATGTGGAGGCGTCAGCAGCCAATGTACTTGAAAGCGAAGAGGTAGCCGCCGCAAGAATCTCGTCGTACTCACCGATTGTTGCAGTTGGCGCGCCCTTGAAGATCGCCGCGAGCAGGGCGGTCTCCCAATCGGCCAGCTCATCTTTGCCGGTGCCCGTCCAGCTCAGCTCCATGCCACCGCCTTTGAACAGGCCTCCAGCTTGTTCCTTGACGGTGATGTGACCGCGCGCCGCTAGGTCTAGCAGGGTTGCCGAGTAGCCGCGGGTGTCAACCGTGCCATCAATTCCAGCTTGTACTTGTGCAGGCCGCAAGCCCTGCGGTGGCTGGTAACGCACCGGGGTAGCACCGAGTATGACGCCAGCACTAGTGCGCCGGCGCATAACCGCAATCACGATTGGTGCGACTAGGCCAGCTGCACCAAGTAGTAGGAACAGCGGTAATAAAGAGGCGGCCCGATCCATCTCCGCGACTCTTGGATCAGCGACGATATTTGGAGTCGGCATTTCGGTGAACCCGGTTGGTGACCAACCGAGCACACCGGTCAAGCCTCCACCTGCGCTGAGATCAGCCACCATAACTACGGCAGCCTGCGGGCCAACATTTTCTTGGACCACGCACTGACTCGTTGAGCCCTGGGGGCCGGCGTAGCAATTCGAAACCAAGGCCGGGGTCGGCCCCGTTATCGCCGCACTGCCTCGATAAATCGGAAATGGCCATTGGGATCCGATGAAATCCCAATAGAGCTCAATGTCACCTGCGCTGATCCCTGGTGGTGAATCCGCCGTGAGGTCACTTGCTTCGATGACATCCAATGCATCGGTCACCCGGTAGGAGATCACGAAAGTGTGAAGGCCTTCGATCGGGATATTTGGATCGCCGATTCGCAGGTTAATAAAAGACTCAGACTTGGACTGCTCGTACATAACGTCAGCGCCGTCGCGACTAATTGATTCGATTTCGACACCGTAGGTGCGAATGTCACCATTAGATAGCGCATCTTGCAGTGGGATATCGCGGAGGATACCGCGATGGATCTCGTCGGTGCCGGGGTCGTAGACGATAGTTTCGGTGATCAACATGTCGGTATTTGGCTGCACCTGAGCAACGACGTCGTAGGTGATGATCGATTCCCACGGGTTAATCGATGGGTCAGCAGTTGGCGCACTGGCGGCCGATGCAAAACCAGCCGACAGTGCGAAAAGTGAAGCAGCCCAAATTGCTACGAAACTAAAGCGGCGTGAGACCACCTGTTAGAACTCAACCTTTGGCACGGCCCGCTTGGTTTCATCGGTCTCGGCGTAGACCGAACGCTCGGTAACCTTGGCGATACCAGCGAACCACATCGCCGGAACCGTGACGACAGCGGTGTTAAGCGTAACCACGGTGTCGTTATAGAACTGGCGCGCGAACTGCAGTTGGCTTTCGATCTCAGAAAGTTGCACCTGGAGTAGTCTGAAGTTTTCGGTCGCGGTCAGGGCGGGGTACGCCTCTGCTACGGCAAACAACTTGCCGAGCGCTTGGGTCAACATCCCGTCTGCCTCAGCTTTTGCCTCCAAGCTCTGCGCCTGCATACCAGCAGTACGAGCCTGGGTAACGGCCTCCAGGGTTGATGACTCGAAATCCTTGGCCCCTTGCACGGTTGACACCAGGTTTGGGATCAGGTCAGCTCGTTTGGTAAGCAAAGTATCGATGTCACCAAGGGCACCGGTGCACAGCAGATTCAGGCGGCGCAACTTGTTGAACTGGCTGAAGCCGACTAGCACCAAGATTACGACGAGAACCAAGATCAAAATAAGAACCCAGGTCATTTATCTACCTTCCCGTAGGCCCTAACGGTAACACCGATGGCGGATTTGGGTCAAAGTAATTCCCCTCCGGTGAGGCAGGTCAATTGGCCTGCCCCTGTTCAGATACATTTGCGTGCTAGCCGCGAAATCCTGCGGAATTTCCTCAAAATCTGCGGTAACAGCCTTGAACCGAGGGGAAGGCCTTCTATGACACCCTCTGAGCCAGCGGTAGGCACCGTCGGTGCCTTTGAAAGCCTCAAAGTGCCACCCCGAAATCCTGCTGCCGGAGCAACCGGCGAAATCCAAGAGTTTCTCGCCACAAACCGCTATTTCACGGTTGTTCTGGACGATGACCCCACGGGGTCGCAGGCGGTGCACGGGATTGATGTCGTGCTCATCCCCGAGGCTGGTGAAGTCGTTCGGGCCCTGCGCGAAGGCAACGGTTCGTGTTTCGTTCTCACCAACACTAGGAGCCTGCCTGAAGGTGAGGCCATAGAACTCACCTCGAACTTGGTGCGAAATATCCTCGAGTTGTTGCGCGAAGACAACGTTGTGGTTCGTTTCGTGAGCAGAAGTGACTCCACGCTCCGCGGGCACGTGATCGCCGAAATTGCCGTGCTAGAAAAAGCACAGGTTCAGTCAACTGGGCAAGGCTTCCAGGCAATCCTCTTCGCACCTGCATTTATCGAGGCGGCGCGAATGACCGCAGGTGATACACACTGGGCCAAAGTTTCAGGTGAGATGCGCCCGGTAGCTGAAACGGAGTACTCAAAGGACTCATCTTTCGGCTATGCCAACTCCGACCTACGTGATTTCCTCGAGGAGAAAAGTAAAGGTTCAATCAAGTCAGCGGATGTAGCGTCATTATCGCTGGAGGTTATCCGTCTTGGAGGCCCCGATGCCGTGGCCGAGATTCTTTTAGGAGTACCCGCAGGATCTTGGGTGATCGTGAACGCCATCGACTATTCAGATCTTGAGATTGTGGCCCTTGGTGTCACTAGGGCTGAGCGACTCGGCGGAACTTTCGTGTTCCGCAGTGGGCCATCTTTCGTGAAGCCGCTACTCGGCATTGAGACCGTTCCACCAGTTACCAAAGAGGTAATTTGGGCAGGTCTACCACCACGCCCCGACACAAACTCGCGAGGCTTGGTAATGGTGGGCTCGCATACTGCCCTTAGCACGAGCCAAATGGACTCCTTGCTCAATAACCGTTCGGTAAATCACTTGGTGGTTGATGTGGCACAACTATTGGTTAATGGCGCGGGACGCTTGGAGTACGTGAATGAAGTAGCCAAGCAAGCAATCGAGTCACTTCGGGAGAACATCACCTTGATCTCCACCAGTCGCACTGTGGTGCCAGGTGCCGACATAGCCGAAAACCTCGACATTGCAAGAAGTGTTTCGGCTGGTATGTCTCATATTTTGCAGCTAATCGCGGCACACTTCCCCGAATGGGTAATTGCAAAAGGTGGTATCACTTCACATGATCTTGCCGTGCATGGTTTGGGATTTACCCGTGCACGAGTGCTCGGGCAATCGTACCCCGGAAATATCTCAGTTTTTAGGCCACTAGTTGCAAGTTCGGATTGCCAGAGTATTCCTTATATTGTCTTTCCCGGAAACGTGGGCGATGAAAACACACTTACCCGCGCGGTGGAGATTCTTGAAGGGTAGGTACCGAACATTAGATGAAAGGGAAATCAGTGAACGTAGGATGGATTGGCTTAGGCGCCATGGGATTGCCAATGGCTTCGGTGCTCACGCGGGGCGGTTACCAGGTTACCGCCTTCGATTTGGATGCAGCCAAGGTAGCTCAGGTGGTCGAAGCCGGTGCGCTCTCTATGAGCCTGGAGCAAGTCGCTACCAATGCCGACATTTTGTTCGTGATGGTTGCTACCGGTTCTCAACTTGAATCAGTGCTCTTCGGCTCCGACGGGGCCGCGAAATTTATGGCGCCCGGCAGCGTGGTGATTATCACCGCGACCGTTGGAGTTGAAGTAGCGGTCAGCTGCGCGGAGCGGCTCAGCGAGTTGGGTATTGGCCTGGTAGACGCCCCAGTTTCAGGCGGCGTCGCGCGCGCCGAAGCCGGTGATTTGCTTTTCATGGTCAGCGGAAGTTCCTCCGATAAAGCCAAAGCAATGCCACTGATTAATCTGATGGCTCGAGAGGCGGCCGACTTCGGTGAAATCCCTGGTGATGCACAGAAAGCCAAACTGGTAAACCAACTGCTTTGTGGGGTTCACATAGCCGTTGCTGGTGAAGCGCTTGCTTTTGCCGAATCCCTGGGCCTCGATGCTAATCAGTGCTGGTCGGCATTGCGCGGAGGCGCCGCAACCTCTTTTATGTTCGAAGACCGGGGCCGCCGAATGGTCGAAGGGCCCCAAGAAATTGTGCGAAGTGCACTTGGCCTATTTGTTAAAGACCTCGGCCTCGTTACTGCTGAGGCGGCCGCCCACTCCCTCGGGACACCACTGGCGAGTGCTGCACTTGGGTTGTTCGCGCAAGGGCGCGATGAGGGCCACGAACGCGAAGATGACTCCGTAGTAATAGAGATATCACGAAAACAAC
>WLHM01000190.1 GCA_009702725.1 Actinomycetota bacterium
CAAGATTGCGTTCATCGGGAATTCGAATCGGCACGATACGTCCTTAAACCACGAGATCAAGTTGCTTGAGGTTTCTCCTGAGATTGAATCACGTATTACTGATCGCCTCGATATAAGTTTTGGCTTATGCGTTCAGTCTGACGATCTAAGAGGATACGGTGATTCCTCATTGGACTGGAAAGAAGGATTCGGGATTCTCAGTAGGTATCCCGAGCGTGGCACTGTTCACCTTGGTTGGGTAGAGCCTATAGAAAGAAACCCAGCAGGAGGGGTACTGCACGAGGTGCTGAAAGGTGATCGCTCGATCCTTTCTTTTTCGGCATCGGACTCAGGAGCTATCGCCTTTGTCTCCACCGACCCAACAAGCCCGGGTGAGCTATTTTTGGCAACTTCAGATGGCAACAATGAACGACAGTTGACCGACCGCAATGGCGCTTGGCTAAGTGAAGTTCAGCTAGGTGAAGTCTCACTTGTTTCGGTGCGAGCCACTGATGCAATTTTATTGGATGCCTGGCTGCTCGCGCCACCTGTGAAACCCACAACCGAGGCACCACTAATACTATCTGTGCACGGTGGGCCTCACTGGCCAGCGGGGTGGCGTTTCTCCTTCGAAAACCAAAGGCTTTCAGCGCTTGGATACTACGTGGCGGTCAGCAATCCGCGTGGGGGCCAAGGTTACGGTGAAGAGTTTTCGTCCTCAATAAATGGCGCCTGGGGTCAAGATGACTTTGAAGATGTGAAACATGTAGCAGAGCAACTTTCGTCAAACCCTTCGATTGATGGTTCTAAATTAGTTTTAATGGGTGCGAGTTACGGTGGCTTCATGGTCTGCTGGGCAATCGCATTTACGACCATGTTTAGAGCGGCGGTAGCGGAGAATGCGGTGATTGACCTAGTAAGCCTTGCGGGCACGACATCAGATGGCGGGTACTCAATGGCTGAAGAAATCGGTGGCTGGCCGGAGAGCCACGCGGATACCTATCACGACATGTCCCCCCTCACCTACGCTCATCAGGTACAAACGCCTTTGCTCTTAATCCACGGCGAGTTGGATCAAAACTGTCCTATTGGGCAAAGTGAGCAAATGTACTCCGCTCTGCGTCGCAGCGGCGGTGAGGTTTCCTTCGTCCGCATACCCGGTGAAGGTCACGCAATGGTGCTCAACGGTAGCTGGTTACATCGCCTGCAGCGATGGAAGGCGCTTGATGCCTTTTTGGAATCTCATGTTTTATCGATGCATTAAATCCTAATTATGTTTTAGTAAACCGAGAGTAGGTTCCAATGTTCAAAGTCTTTCAAGTTGATGCCGATGACAGTCTTGAGCCTTATGATTTTGAGAATGCCGCACTTAGTGAAGCCGGTGGGAGCATCATCTGCGGGAACTGTGTAACAGAGGACGAACTAATCTCAGGCGCTCAAGACGCAAAGATTCTCTGGCTGGCTTGGAAACCTGGAATAACGAGAGCAGTGATGGAGTCCCTTCCAAATTAGGAGTTGGCGATGCGTTGGGGAGTCGGGTACGACCAGATGGATTTAGCCAGTGCATCCGAACTCGGGGTTGCGATAGCAAATGCACCGGGATACGGAACAATCGACGTAGCTGAGCATGTTATTGCGCTCATGATGTCGGCTTCACGCCGAGTGGCTTGGTTCAATGGCGAGATGATGGCTGGTGGTTGGCCCCCTGCGGTTCCGGGTTCTATCCATAGAATTCTTGGAAGTACGTTAGGGATTATCGGGGTAGGCAGAATCGGTAGCGCGGTCGCGCAACGTGCACGTGGTCTGGGCATGGAAGTAGTCGGCTATGACAGTACATTGACTTCCGAACAGCTATTGGAGCGTGGGGTAAAGCCCGTTTCGTTAGAAACACTGCTGAGCTCTTCAGACGTCGTGTCACTTCATGTGCCGCTCAATGCGGAAACGGTCCACTTCATGGGTGCCGAAATGCTTTCACTAATGAAACCAGGTGCCGGCCTGATCAATGCCAGTCGAGGCAAGATAGTCGACACCAAGGCAGTGTCATCGGCCCTAGTTAAAGGAACATTAGCTTGGGCGGCGTTGGATGTTTTTGAGCAAGAGCCGTTACCAGCCGACGACCCGGTGCGTAAATCACCCAATGTGATCTTGACACCACATGTTGCCGGCTACTCGGTGGAGTCTTGGCAAGATTTAAGGGAAGAGATGTGCAAGACCACCTTGGACTGGGTTCGTACTGGGTGGGCCAGCACCATAGTTAATCCGGAAGTTCGAGGCTCACTACGGCGAGATCGGTAGAGGGTTAGGACGCCGTGAATGCGCGTATTGCTAAGACCGAGGTACTTGAACTTAGGCACCCAGTAGTAACGCCAACTGGGCCAGCTGCGGTGACCTACTCGCACCGCGAATCGCTCATTGTGAGGCTGGAAGATGGTGACGGGTTAGTCGGCTGGGGCGAGACATACACTGCCCCCGGTTTGGCGGCCGTTGCCCGGGCTGTCGGCAGCATGCTTGAAGGGAAAGCCGCGGCTGACTCTAGGGGTTTACTCGACCTGTTATGGGAAACATGCGTTGACAGCATGGTCGTGAGCGCTTGGTCTATAGCCATCGATGACCTTCGGGCCCGACAACTTGGGGTATCGGTGGCGCAGTTATATGGCGGGTCGCGCCGTAAGAAAGTGCGAGCTTACGCATCCAGTGGTGGTTATCGAAAGGGATTTGAACCGGAGGAAGGCTGGCTGGCTGATGTTAAATATGCAAAGGACAACGGTTTCACCGCTTGCAAACTTCGAATAGGCAGATACCATCCAAGGCGCGAGTTAGTGGGGCTTCGAAAAGTTCGGGCCGCGGTAGACCCATCAATGGACTTGATGGTCGATGCCAACGGGGCCTACAGCGTCCCCTTGGCCATTGAAGTAGGCCGTGGTCTAGAGGCACTTGGGTTCCGCTGGTTCGAAGAACCGCTGATCCGGTTTCGCGCCGGAATGTCTTATCCAGGTTACGAATTGTTGTCGGCTTTAGATATCCCGATTGCGGCGGGGGAAGGATTGCAGACCCGGGGAGCTTTCGCTGCATTTTTGGACCGGAAAGCCGCTGACATCATCCAGCCGGATGTCGCGATTTGTGGTGGAGTGGGCGAAGGGTTGTTCATCGCCGAAATGGCCGCTCTAAGAGGGGTTCCCTGTGTTCCACATGCATGGGGTGGTGCAATCTTGCTGGCTGCGACCATCGCGTTCCTGAGTTTGATCCCAGAGAGTTCTGAACTTGTTGGCCCAGCAAGTCCGCTACTCGAATTTGATTTATTTGAAAATCGGATGCGCACGGAAATTTCCAGCGACTCGCTGCAGGCAATAGATGGGTATGTGACTGTGCCGGTCAACCCTGGTCTGGGCATCGAAATTGATGAGCACGCCCTCAGGTCACTCGTAGATTTGGGGGCAAGGTAGCGACCATGTACCCGATAGCGAAGGGCAACTTTGATTTTCGTTCGAGGCCGTATTTGGACACTGCCAGCTACGGTCTACCTCCACATTCGACCGTAGCCGCTGTGGCCGAGGCACTTGAGGCGTGTCCGTTAGGTTCGGCTCGGTGGAGCAAGGATTGGGACCCAGCCGGCGACAGATGTCGGCCATTAGCAGCGCAACTTTTGGGCGCCGCGCCAGATGAAATTGCACTCATCCCGGCAGTTTCCGTTGGAGTAGGGGTGGCCCTATCGATGCTCAGCCCAGGTGATGAGGTATTGATCTCGGAACATGAATTCACCTCGATGTTGTTCCCGCTACTAGTTGCTGAGAAAAGATTTGACATAAAAGTCCGCACTGTGCCTTTTGATGAGCTCGCAGCCCAAGTGCGAAGTTCTACCGCTTTGGTCA
>WLHM01000191.1 GCA_009702725.1 Actinomycetota bacterium
GTGATAGTCAGCCCGCTAGCGATGCAACCACCGGCGGCCGTGAATGAAGTTATCGGGCCAGATGGTGACGTGATCTCAAATAGCTGACTCTGTCCGTACGCGAGTGCAGTTCGTGGAGGCGCGAAATAAATGATGGCAGGGCCCTTGCTGGGCAAAACATTTACCCACATATGTGCGACTCCGAACACGTTCGGATTGTTGAGCTGGCTGAAACTCACTCCGATGTCTTGCCAGCCAAGAGATTGGGTGACGAATGGGAAGGTGGCCTTGCCACTGTTGACGGTAATCGACGCCGACAAAGGCGAACCATTGATGGTGAAAGCGACGCTGCCTTGCAAAGTTGTCGGGTAGGTTGTCGCGATTAAGTTGCTGGTGATTCCGCGGTAGATTTGGGGTACTTCTATTTGCACAATTTGACCGTTGGGCGTGACCTCGACCGAAGTGTTCGTTGAGGTTTGCGAACTGTTGAGCATTGCTCCATCTTCGGGATAGAAAATAGCGCTGAAACTGTAGGACCTGAGCTCTGCGGCGTACCAGACGATCGATGCGGTGCCGTCAGCGATAGTGGCACCTCTTTGGGTCCGAGCGGCTGCAATCACTTCTCCCGCGGCGGTTCGAAACTGAATAGACCCGACGGGGGCGGTGACACCATCTTTGGAGGTGACGCTGGCGGTCAAGGTGTTGTAGGAGTTGACCGTGGCCAGGCCCGGTGGGTTTATCACGGTTACCGTGTTGGTGGCGGTGGCCTGAGCCGGAGTTGCCGCCAAGATCGGGAGTACAGCCAAGGTGGTGATCACGCCCAAGAGCGCCGCCAAACGGTGGATCGATGTCATGGCTGCCTCCATCGCAGTTCAAAATCGCCTCTTGCGGGCCCCAGAGTATTGTGTGAGGAATGCAGCGCACCGCATTCGGCATTGCCGGCGGTGATCGGTCGATGGTTGCCGCCAGTAGCAATGGCGTGGTGGGCGACCTGGCGACTCCGATATCACCTGACGACACCGTTGAGCTCATTACGATTGGTAGCGCCGAAGGCCTAGCCATTTTGCGCCATTCGACAGCTCATGTGCTCGCCCAGGCGGTTCAAGACATCTTCCCGACCACCAAACTTGGGATCGGCCCGCCCATTAAAGATGGCTTCTACTACGACTTTGATGTCGAACGCCCATTTACCCCCGAAGACCTAGCAGCGCTCGAAAAGCGCATGGTAGAGATCATCAAAGCCGGGCAGCGGTTTGTGCGAAGGGTGGTCAGCGAAGACGAGGCTGTCCGTGAGCTTGCAGCCGAGCCATACAAGCTTCGATTGATTGGGAGCAGCGGCGGAGCCGATGTCATGGAGGTTGGCGGCTCCGAATTGACCATCTATGACAACGTCGATGCCAAAACCGGGGAGCGCTGCTGGGGTGATTTATGTCGAGGCCCACACGTGCCGAGTATGCGATACATTCCGCAAAATGCGATCAAGTTGATGCGCACATCGGCGGCATATTGGCTAGGCGATCAAAAGAATGAATCCCTGCAGCGGGTATACGGCACCGCCTGGCCATCTAAGGACGAACTGAAGGCACATCTAACATTCCTCGAAGAGGCTGAGCGCCGTGACCACCGACGCCTCGGCGCTGAAATGGACCTGTTCTCATTTCCTGAGCAAATCGGTTCAGGGCTCGCGGTTTTCCACCCCAAAGGCGGGGTGGTGCGTCGGGTGATGGAGGACTATTCCCGAAAACGACATGAGGAGGGCGGCTATGAGTTCGTAAATACTCCACACATCACAAAAGCAGCGCTCTTTGAACAATCCGGTCACTTGGATTGGTACGCCGAAGGCATGTACCCGCCAATGCATTTAGATGCCGAGATCGATGACGAAGGTGTGGTGCGAAAGCAGGGTGCCGACTACTACCTAAAGCCGATGAACTGCCCGATGCATAACTTGATTTTTTCCTCGCGCGGCCGGTCGTATCGCGAACTGCCACTTCGGCTCTTTGAATTTGGCACCGTTTATCGCTACGAGAAGTCCGGGGTGGTGCAGGGGTTAACGCGCGCAAGGGGGTTCACCCAAGACGATGCCCATATTTACTGCACTAAAGAGCAGATGCCAGATGAACTCGATCGACTTCTAACGTTCGTGCTAAATCTGCTACGCGATTATGGTTTGACCGATTTCTATCTTGAGCTGTCAACTCGCAACCCGGATAAATCTGTGGGCGAGGAGGCTGAATGGGTGGAGGCGACCGAAGCCTTGCGCGAGGCTGCAAGTAAACAAAATCTCGAATTGGTACTTGATGAAGGCGGAGCAGCCTTTTATGGACCCAAAGTCTCCGTCCAAGCCAAGGATGCCATCGGTCGTACTTGGCAGATGTCGACCATTCAAGTTGATTTCCAGTTACCGCAGCGCTTTGACCTTGAATTCCAAGGTGCTGATGGCAACCGGCAACGTCCTGTGATGATTCACCGTGCGCTCTTTGGCTCTATTGAGCGTTTCTTCGCCGTCCTCTTGGAGCATTACGCGGGGGCGTTTCCGCCCTGGCTTGCTCCCGTGCAGGTAATCGGGATTCCGATTACTGATTCGCATAATGACTACCTACAGGGCGTCGCTGAAAAGTTGCGTGAATTCGGGGTAAGGGTCGAGGTCGATACATCTGATGACCGCATGCAAAAGAAGATCCGCACTGCGCAGAAAAGCAAAGTGCCATTTATGTTGATCGCGGGTGACGAAGACGTCGCCGAGGGCGCCGTTTCCTTCCGTTACCGCGATGGCACCCAGAAGAATGGCGTCAGCATCGCTGATGCGGTTACCGAGATCACGGGTGTAATCGCATCTCGAGCTCAGGTTTAGTCATGGGAGAAGCCTGGGATCGACTTTGGACACCACATCGGATGAAGTATCTGCGTGGTGAAAGTAAGCCAAAGCACACAGACGCGGGTGCTGATTGCCCATTTTGTGTAGCCCCTGACCTTGGCCCCGATGAAGGCCTTGTTGTCGCTCGAGGAACCCTGGTTTATGCCGTGTTGAATTTGTACCCATACAACTCCGGGCATTTGATGATCTGCCCATATCGTCACGTAGCCGACTACACCGACCTAACCGACGAAGAAGTAGTTGAAGTTGGGCACTTCACGCAACAGGCAATGACAACCCTGCGCACCGTCTCCAATGCGCACGGATTTAATATCGGCATGAACCAAGGGTCTTCCGCGGGGGCCGGTATCGCCGGTCACCTGCATCAGCATGTCGTGCCTCGCTGGGGCGGTGATACTAATTTTTTGCCAATTATTGGCGGAACAAAAACAATTTCTCAATTACTCGAAGACACGCGCCAACTGGTCGCTGATTCTTGGCCAACTAGTTAACTTCAAAGAGTCAGCCGCCAAGAATTTTCTTTGCCATGGTTGAAGGCATTGCTCCAAATCCTGCAGCATTTCTGGTGTAACTGCCGGTGCCGTGGGTAAGGGATCTAATGTCTATCGCGTAGCGAGTGATCTCAGCCGCTGGCACAATTGTTCGAATAAGGCTGCGGCCACCGACCATTGACTCGGTGCCGGTCACGATTCCGCGTCGAGCCAAAAGATCTGAATTCACCGCATCCGTGTGCTCATTGGGCATCAGTACCTCTAATTCCATCAATGGTTCGAGCAAGTTGATGGTTGATTTAGCGGCGGCGTCTTTAAGGGCTAAAGCGCCAGCGTCCTGGAAGGCCATATCCAATTGCTCAACATTGTGTGACTTTGCAGCAACCAGAGTTACGCGGATATCTACAACCGGGTAGCCGATAGCAACACCTTTAAGTAACTGGGCTCGAATACCTTTTTCAACTGAGCCAATAACCTCGGGGGATACGCCGCCAGTTA
>WLHM01000192.1 GCA_009702725.1 Actinomycetota bacterium
CCAAGGATGCAAGTGGGCATGAGTACTACGCCACCCTTAGAACCCAAGGAGCTCTTGATCGAGCTGAGGTTGCCATCGTGCTGATCGATGCGTCAACGGTGCTGAGTGAGCAAGACGTGCGAATTATCTCTATGGTCAATGAATCTGGCCGCGCGCTGGTTCTCGCATTCAATAAGTGGGATCTAAGTGACGAGGATCGTCGAATCTACCTAGAGCGTGAAATTGATCGCGATCTGGCGCAAGTGGCTTGGGCTCCAAGAGTTAATATCTCAGCGCGAACCAAGCGTCACATGGACCGCTTAACACCTGCCCTAGAGGCGGCGCTTGCGGGCTGGGAGACTCGAATTTCAACCGGCCGGCTCAATCAGTTCTTTACCGAGCTAACCCAGGCTCACCCGCACCCATTGCGTGGGGGCAAGCAGCCGCGAATCTTGTTTGCGGCGCAAGTTTCGGTAGGCCCCCCAACCTTTGCCCTATTCACTACCGGGTTCCTCGAGGCCGGCTACCGGCGTTTCATTGAGCGGCGGCTGCGGGAGGACTTCGGTTTTGCTGGGACTCCGATTCGCATCGTGATGCGGGTGCGCGAGAAACGATCCCGTCGATGAAGGCCGCGGGCCAACGCCTGTAGAGTTCGGCTGCGCGGGCTGTGGCGCAGTTTGGTAGCGCGTCCGGCTGGGGGCCGGAAGGCCGCAGGTTCAAGTCCTGTCAGCCCGACTCGAGGTGATTTAGTGTGTGGCTAGAAGGCTTGGACCACGATACTTAAGATCAAGCAGGCGACTGCAATCCACCACATAAGGATGCCGATCGCCACGACCCTAAGGGGTGCGCGGTATTCGCCGGCGGCATAGTGCAATGTGTTCTTGGCGATTGCGGACAGTGGGGTCGCATCTTTCCGGGCGTCGCCGGATGGATCACGCTGTGACCAGTATGCGCGCTCGTTGGACATCCCTAAGAGGATAAAGGCGGCGGCGAAAATCGCCAGTACAACGGCGAAGATGAGCAAGGTTAGGGCGGCCATTGACATGCCTGAACCCTAGCGCTTCGCGACTCACCCTAGGTAGGCGCCGGTGGAGTTGCGAATCACGAGGCTGGGTTCGAGCTCGATGTGGACAGGAAGACGTCCGGGGTCATTGATGCGTTGGAATAGCAACGCGGCTGCATCCTCACCCATGCTTGCGAGGGGTTGCGCGATGGTAGTAAGCCCTATCGATCGGAGCCCACCAAGTGCCATGCCGTCGTAACCAATAATCGATACATCCTTCGGCACCACAAGACCCCGGTCGGCCACCGCTGCTAGCGCTCCGACCGCGGCTAGGTCATTAGCTACGAAGACGGCGCTATGTTGGTGTTTTGAATCCAGTGCCGCGGATGTTCCGCGGTATCCGCCCTCATCGGTAAAGGCACCCTCGTAGCAGGCGATGTTTTTGGCAAGGCCGTAGCTGTTCATCGCCTCCTCGTAACCTGACTTTCGCATGCGCGCGACTTGATTATCGCCACCGGTGACATGCGCGATGGCTCGGTGGCCGAGTCCATGAAGATAATCGACGGCCATTCGAGCGCCAGCAATGTCGTTGTTACTGATGGAATCAAGGCCGGCTATCTCACTCTCAGCGCGAGTGATAATCACGGTGGGGCAGTCACCGGTGATTGCATCTCGAACACCTGCAGGCATGCGGTGCCCAATTACCACGAGACCTTCCACCTGAAACTCGAGTAGTTTCTCGATCTCGCTCTGCTCCAAGGCGGCATCTTCACTACCCGTTACGAGCATGGTGTGATAGCCACTTGCTCGAACCTGGCGCTGCACCCCGTCGATGATTTCGGCCGAAATCGGATTGTGGAGATCTTGAACCAGTACCCCGATAGTGTTACTGCGTCGATCGGCAAGACTTCGCGCAGCTGCATTGGGACGGTATCCGAGTTGGTTGGCTGCGGACTGGATTGCTGCGGCACTTGCCGGTGCTACCCGGTCGGATCCGCGCATTGCCAAAGAAACTAGGGATTTTGAAACCCCGGCTAGTGCAGCGACATCCTTGATCGTCGGTCTCGGGCCAGCCATATTTAGTGTATTTCGTCGAGGCTGACCGGGCGGCCTTGTTGAGCCGAGATGGCAGCCGCCATGGCGATGGCAACCGGAGCGCGACCATCCGCTCCGGAAACCGGGGACGGCCCACCACTTAAGGCGTAATTAGTAAAGGCTAGCCAAGCATTACGAAATGACTCGGTGTAACGCTCTAGGAAGAAGTAATGCAGTGCCGAAAGCTGCGAAGAATTCTCGCGATAAATCTGCGCATTGTTAACTCGCTGGTTATCTGAAATTGCCATCCCTGCGGTACCGAAAACCTCAACCCGCTGGTCGTATCCGTAGGCAGCTTTTCGGCTACCGTCGATGGTGGTGATGGCACCGTTGGCGTGTGTCAGAACTGCCACGGCGGTGTCGAAATCTCCGGCCGCTCGGATCTCCTCATCAAAGAGCGCGGCGCCTTGGGCCCAGAGCTGGACAACGGGGGAGCCGATGATGAAGTTCGCCATATCAAAATCATGGATCAGCATGTCGGCCCAGATGCCACCACTGCTCTTGAGATATTCAATTGGCGGAGGGGCTGGGTCGCGGCTGGTGATGCGGGCGAGCGTGAGCTGTCCGAGTTCACCAGCGCGCGCTGTGCGCTGAACAGCAGCATGCCCTGGGTCGAATCGGCGATTGAAACCGACCATGAACGGTACTCCGGCTGCGGCGGTGGCCGCTATTGCGGCATCCACCTCGGGCAGTGACAGGCTGATTGGTTTCTCGCAGAATACGGCTTTACCCGCGGCCGCCGCTTTGATAATTAATTCACTATGGGTGGAGGTAGCGGTGCAGATTGCTAATGCGTCAACGGCAGGGGAGGCGAGCAGTTCATCGATACTGGCAGCGGCCTCAACCCCAAATTCGGCGGCGACGCTAGCTGCCCTATCTGCGGAGATGTCATAGATGGCCGCGAGGTGTGCATCGGGCACCTGTCCGGCAATGATGCGTGCGTGCAGGTGTCCAATTCGGCCAACACCGGCGATAGCAATCCCAAGTCGCCTTGAATTAGTCATAAGGTCATCCTCCTCGGCAGTGCTTGCGCTAACCCTCATATTGTGGCACGCTTTATTGGACCGTTCCAATTTTCAAGGAAATCAGCCATGACCAACCTAATGTCACGAGTCGCATCGGCACCCATCTCCTGGGGGATCTGCGAGGTCCCGGGCTGGGGCGCCATGTTGCCCACCGCGCGGGTACTAGGCGAAATGGCCAGTTTGGGTCTGCCGGCAACCGAGCTTGGTGCCCCCGGTTTTTTGCCCGCCGACCCGGAGGCGCTCAAAGCCGAACTCGCGGAGTTCGACATGACGCTAATTGGCGGATTCACCCCGTTGGTATTGCATGATCGCGGTCGGCGCGAGTCGACTATCGCTACAGCCAAGGCGGCAGCGGCCCTCTTCCAGCGGGCTGGGGCGAGCGAGTTCGTTTCGGCGGTGGTGATGGACGAAGGGTGGTCGGTGCCCAGAGCACTTGACGCCGATAAAATGCACCACCTGGTCGAGATGCTGGGTGTCATAGACGAAATCTGTAACGCACATGGGCTTCAGCAAGTCTTGCACCCGCATGTGCAAACACTTATCGAAACCGCGAGTGACGTGCAGCGGGTGTTTGATAGTTGTGATGTGAAATGGTGTCTAGATACCGGCCACCTCGCGATCGGCGGCGTTGATCCAGTCGCTTTCGCGCGCCAGTCAGCGGATCGAGTTGGCCATGTGCACCTAAAAGATGTAAATATGTCGATGGCCGGAGCGGTGCTCCGCCATGAG
>WLHM01000193.1 GCA_009702725.1 Actinomycetota bacterium
CACTGCCTGGGGCGAGTGTGAAAGTTGCTGAGGATGGTGAATTGATGCTTGCTGGCGCTCAAGTATTCCTGGGCTACTGGAACAACGAGGCGGCAACCGCCGAAGCGCTAGATCCGGACGGCTGGTTCCACTCGGGCGATATAGGTGAAATAGACGACAAAGGGTTCGTTCGAATCACCGGGCGCAAGAAGGAGTTAATTGTCACCGCCGGCGGCAAGAATGTGGCACCTGCGGTACTCGAGGACCGAATTCGCGCCAACTGGCTGGTCTCTCAATGCATGGTGGTGGGCGATGCCCAACCGTTTATTGCGGCACTTATCACCATTGACCCCGAAGCCTTTCCGGCGTGGTGCAAGCAGGCGGGGAAACCTGATTCGGCAACCGTTACGGACCTAGCAAACGATGTAGATCTCAATGCCGCAGTGCAGGTGGCAATTGACGAAGGAAACAAGGCGGTTTCGCACGCCGAAGCCATCAAGAAGTTCGTGATCTTGCCCAATGACTGGACCGAAGAGGGCGGTCAGATGACGCCTTCGCTCAAGCTAAAGCGAAATGTGGTCATGAAGGAATGCGAAGCCGAAATAATCGCGCTTTATTCATGAGTTTCTGCGCCTAACTAACTACCCAACTACCCGACTACTCGACCCACCCCGGTGAAGTGCTGGGCGTACCAAGGGCTGAGGACACCTGAAACAATGACCCCACTGCTGGGGTTAGCCGCGTGCACCATTTTGCCGTTACCAATGTATAGGCCAACGTGATGCACGCTGCCGCCGAAGTAGAACACTAGATCACCTGGTTGGGCTTGACTTAGTGGAATCTTGCGCGCTTTTTGATACTGCGAATAGCTGTAGTGGGGCAAAGAAACTCCACCTTGGCGCCAAGCACTCATCGTGAGGCCAGAGCAGTCGAACGTGCTGGGACCCGATGCCGCCGCAACGTAGCGATCGCCCACTTGCGAAAGTGCATACCTGACTGCAGCAACCGCACGACTGCTAACCGAATAGCCGCCGCCGCTGGTGCTACTACTGCTGAACTGCTGCTGAGCCACTGCCGCGGCAGCCAGGGCCGCCTGGCGATCGCTGGCCGCCATGGCCGCTAGGCGCTGGCGTTCTGCCGCCTGCAACGAGTTCAAAATTGCCTGCGCGTCGGCCAAGCGAGCATCCGCTTCACGCTTGGAATCGGCCATTTCGCTACGAACCTGTCGGGCGGCATCTTCCTTTTGCTGCAATGTCGCTTCGCTCTGCGCCAGGCGCAACCGGGCCGTCTGTGAGGCCCGAAGGGCGTCAGCCTGACCCTTGGCAACCTGCTCGAGCGCTGAGGCCTGCGCCAGGAATTGTGCCGGGTCATCCGCTAATAGGACTTGGAGTGAGGCATCCACCCCGCCGCCGGTATACGTGGCCCGTGCTAGATCATCTACCGCCCCCGAAATCGCGTTTAGCTCACGGCGCTCGACCGCAATTTTGTCTTTCAGGGCCGCTAGGGACCCTTCAATAACATTTAAGCGGTCTTGGGCATCATTGAACCGTTCATGGGAGGATTCGGCCTTTGCTTCGAGGTCGAATACCTGCTGGCGTACCTGATCAAGGTCTCGGGCCGCGGCCGGCTGAGCCACCGCGGTAATAGTCAGCAGCGCCGCGATCACGCCTAAAAGCGCGGTACGCCAGGTGCGGTGGGCAGAACCTGTTAGAGCTAAACGCACTGACCGGGCCCCCTTCACCTAACTGGGCAATGACAAGCGGACGTTGTTACGGTAACAGACATCCAAGGGTCGCCCAAGCCGGAACACCACGCTCGATCCCTGTTTACGCCCCCTAATTTAGGCCCCTAATTGCTGCCCTAACCCGACAAATCGGGCACTATCCCCGGGAGTTGGAACCAGGCGCAGCGGCGGGATCAGGCCCGAATCGGTCAGCACCGCGAGGGCGCCCTGATGGTCATAAGGAATTTGAACCGTAGCCCCGGGCGGGCCCAAGAGCACCGTGACTACACAATCACCGCAGGCAAGGCCTGCAACCTGACAGGTACCGCAATCAATGATCATGGCTTTAACGCTAACCAGGGGGTCTGACAGTTATTCAGTATCAGGGGCCGCCATCGCCCGGGCCTTCGGTGCTGGGGCCGCCAAATTCTGGGCGCGGGACGATTTCAATGCGGTCGGCCGCGGCGCACCACCGGCACTTGACCTCAACTATTTCTTCAGCCAGCACCGAGGTTTCTTCGACCACCGGGGCTCCGGAGATATCAACGTGCCAGAACTCACTAACTTTGGCCGACCGCACCACATCAAAGCGGGTCAGGTTGCCACAGTGGGCACAGCGAAAGCGTGATTTGGAATCCGGAAGGGTATTTGCCACGGCAGCACCTTACCGGGGTTTGTCAGGCCGGTGCCTTACCGTGCATCACATGCCTAATTTAATCCCGCTCAACACGCAGTTGAGTATCACGGATTTGGGCACCCGGCTGCGCGATGCCACTTTTGTTGTAGTCGATCTTGAGACCACCGGTGGGCGCCCTACCGACGCCGGCATCACCGAATTCGGAGCGGTGAAAGTTCAGGGCGGGCAAGTTATCGGCGAGTTCGCCACCTTGGTGAATCCAGGGATGCCCATCCCGGCATTTATCGCGGCCCTAACCGGTATCACCAACTCCTTGGTGGCTACCGCACCGCGCCTAGCAGCGGTGCTGCCCACCTTCCTCGAGTTTGCCCGCGGCAGTGTCCTTGTCGCACATAACGCCCCCTACGACATTGGATTTCTAAAAGGTGCCTGCGCGAAACTAGACCACGAGTGGCCGGGCAATCACGTCGTTGATACCGCGCGACTGGCGCGCATCACCCTCCAGCGTGACGAAGTCGCAAATTGCAAACTTTCGACACTTGCCGCCTATTTTCGGACGGAGATATCACCAACACACCGAGCATTCGATGACGCTCGCGCCACCGCCGATGTACTGCACCGGCTCCTTGAGCGAGTTGGCGATCACGGGGTAGAGACCCTTGAGGATCTCGCGGCATTTACCGCGCG
Source organism: Actinomycetota bacterium (assembly GCA_009702725.1). Lineage (GTDB taxonomy): Bacteria > Actinomycetota > Actinomycetes > S36-B12 > S36-B12. The sequence continues at coordinate 3,027 of WLHM01000193.1, forward strand.
TGTCAGCCCAGTCCAACGGACTAAACGACACTTGGCTGCCGGGCTACCGGATGCACCCGGTGTCTACATCTTCCGAGATCCACAAGGTGCCGCCCTTTATGTTGGTACCTCAAAAAACATCCGTAAACGAGTGCGCACTTACTTCACCGCATCTGAAACTCGCCGGCGCATGACCCAGATGATCACCATCGCAGCGTCGGTGGATCCAATAGTCTGCGCGACGGTACTTGAAGCCCGTATTCGCGAATTGAGATTAATCGCCACGAAGCAGCCCAGGTACAACCAACAATCAAAGCGCCCGGAGCGTCAAACCTGGCTTAAACTAACGGCTGAGGCCGCCCCGCGCTTAGCAATAGTCCGCGAAGTTCGCGGCGATGTCTCCGACGGCGCTTGCTACCTTGGCCCATTTAGGTCAAATGCTGCTGCCCAAGAAGCCAGTGAAGCACTGCAATTCGCTTTGCCGCTGCGGACATGCGCCACAAAATTAGCGCGCAATCCGCGCAGCACTACGGCCGGATGCGCCCTGGCCGAGCTAGGTAAATGCCTAGCGCCGTGCACAGCAACGGTTGATCATGAGGCCTACGATTCCTTGGTAGCACGTGTTCGCTCAGCAATGTCTGGGGCAATCGACCCGGTAACAAATGCATTGCAAGTTCGCATGCGTGACTTAGCTGACGAAAGTCGTTTCGAAGATGCAGCCCGTTGGCGAGATCGCCTCGCCCACTTCGTCCAAGCCAGTGTTCGCACCCACCGGCTCATGATGCTGGCACAAATTGAGCAATTGGTGGCGGGCAAACCAACGCC
>WLHM01000194.1 GCA_009702725.1 Actinomycetota bacterium
CCCCCGGTATAGGTGATGCGCAAGCGCCCCAGCCCTGCTAGGAGGGGCCGGTTGGCGAAAAGCACTTCCCCGACGGCCGCGCGAATGACATCTAGATCAGGATCAACCAATCCCATTGCGCGAGCAGAAGCACTCAGGCGCCGAAGGTGACGGCTGATTGCAAATGCGGAGCCGCCCTCAACTTTCAAGGTTTCGAATACGCCATCGGCCACGGTGAAGCCATGATCCAAAACCGAAATCAGTGCTTCATCTTGGGAAACCAGCGAGCCGAGATTTCGATCACCAACCCAGATCATCATTGCAGCTTCATCCACATGGGCTTAACTTTGCCATGAGCCAGCAGCGACATTGGTTAGGTGCGCTGCTTTGAGCTGCGTTTCGCGCCATTCGGCCTGCGCATCCGATGACCAAGTTATGCCAGCACCGGTGCCAAAATGCAGTTGTCCAGCGGACTTCCAAAAAGTTCGGATCGCAACTGCTAAACATGCCGTGCCTTCGTCGGCATCGACCCAGCCAATCGCGCCGCAGTAGTACTCGCGAGGCGAAGGCTCAAGCTCCCCAATTATTCGGATGGCAGACGATTTCGGCGCCCCCGTTATCGAGCCCGGGGGGAATGTCGCCTCGATTATTTGCGGCCAACTCGCGTCCGCGAGAAGTGTCCCGGAAACATAAGAAGCCAAATGCACCAGTCCCGGATGCACCTCCACTTTAAGAAGGTCCGGCACGGTAACTGAGCCGGTTGCGCAGACTTTTGCTAAATCATTGCGCACTAAATCCACGATCATTACGTTTTCTGCTTCATCTTTGGCGGTTAGATCCCCTGCCACCTTCCCGGTGCCTTTGATCGGACCTGAGCGAATAACACCTTTTTGACGCTCCAAGAAAAGCTCTGGACTCGCGGTGGCCACTTCAATACCAAGTTCAGGTGCGCAGATCATCCCGGAGTAAGGAGCTGGATTACCGACCCGCAGCAACTCATATAGACCCGAAATATCGCTTTGCCTCTCATCAGGCATTTGGGCGCTCAAGATTCGACAAATATTGGTCTGATACACCGATCCTGCCGCGATCGCGGTTCGAACCTCCTCAACCGCCGCAAGGTAACCAGGTTCATCAACCGATGACCTCCATGAGTTGGCCGCTGGGCCCTGCCACTGAGCTGACCCATGCGCTGTCGGGCCAAGCTCGCTGGGTAGCTCAAGCCAACTTTTGAATCTAATTGCGACCGGCGTCCCGCTATAGGGCAACAACACCGCCCAACGGCCCCCACCATCCAAAGCCCCGAGGTCATTTGTGACGTCGATGACCCCGGTGGCCCACCTGCCCCCCAAGTGCGCAAATGCCTGCGTCATAGGCCCCATCATGCTATGTCCAACCCATGGTCAGATATTGTTCCCTTTCGACCTGAAATTGCGAATACTTTTTCAGGTCGTATGCGGACGTAGCGCAGCTGGTAGCGCATCACCTTGCCAAGGTGAGGGTCGCGGGTTCGAATCCCGTCGTCCGCTCGAAAACGCCAGACACCTTCAGTGGGTGGCACGGCTCAATGGTGGAGTGACCGAGAGGCGAGGTAGCGGCCTGCAAAGCCGCGTACACGGGTTCAAATCCCGTCTCCACCTCCACAGCGTTCTCGCATATCCAAGGCGAGCAGCACAGGTTACGTCGGACCTTGCAACTAGTGTGGTGGCATGAAACTCCGGACTCTTGGGAAATCTGATCTAAAGGTAAGCGCAGTTGGGCTTGGCTGCATGCCAATGTCAGCCTTCTATGGCACCCCAGACGTTCAGGAGGCCACTTCGACCCTTGAACTCGCAATTGAGCTTGGAGTTACTTTCTGGGACACCGCGGAGTTCTATGGGTCAGGCTCCAATGAGGAGTTAATCGGTGAGACCCTCCGGCACCATCGTGCCGATATCGTGTTGGCGACCAAGTTCGGCATTGAGCCCAACTATGCGATCAAGGGGCGCCCTGAAGATGCCTACTTGGCAATCGACGCAAGCTTGCGCCGGCTACGCACCGACTACATAGATCTTTGGTACCTCCACCGAATCGACCCCACCATTGCGATAGAAGAAACCATAGGGGCGATGGCTGACATCGTTGCTTCCGGAAAAGTCCGCTACCTAGGGCTATCCGAGGCCAGTGCCGAAAGCCTCCGCCGAGCGCATGCGGTTCACCCCATAGCCGCTCTGCAAAGTGAATGGTCGCTGTGGTCGCGCGTTATTGAACCCGAGGTCTTGCCCGTTGCCCGCGAACTAGGTATTGGCCTGGTGCCTTACAGCCCCCTAGGGCGGGGTCTCATGACCGGCAAGATCACCGACCCAGCAGCGTTCTCGGAGGGAGATCACCGGCTCAAGAGCCCGCGATTTGCAAACGGGAATTTCGAACATAATCGAGGTTTGGTCCAAAACTTCGCCGATTACGCCACAACATTGAATTGCACCTCAGCGCAGTTGGCTATCGCTTGGCTCCTGGCACAGGGCGACGACGTAGTTCCCATCCCCGGAACCAAACGGCGCACCTACCTAGCCGAAAATGCTGCGGCGGCTGACATTGTCATAACGCCTGTGCAACTCGAAGAGATTAGTGACTTAATGAGTGGGGTGGCTGGTGACCGTTATGGCTGGGGTCACACCTACGGGAATAGCCCAGCCCGCTAACAGGTCGCAAGCCAACTCCTGTGCCAGCCTTCGCCCCTAGCGTGCCCAATGGGGCCGCGCCCTGATAGCCTTCTCCTTCGCAGCAAGGACCGTTAGCTCAGTTGGCTAGAGCGTTCCCCTGACACGGGAGAGGCCACAAGTTCAAGTCTTGTACGGTCCACGATGAACCCTTCGGAAACGAGGGGTTCTTTCATCTCACTTTCCCTGCAACCGACCCGTGCAGGAATTCACCAACACAAACAACCGGCCCCCAACCGCGAGCGGTCAGGGGCCAGCAATCTTCTTGTTGTGATCTTTCTAGGTGTGAACTTCTTCGTTGAGTGGGTGCTACTCCTCGTTACTCTCGAAGCATCCATACCGAAGTGAAGCAGGGTTTAGGGCTTCGCCGATGCCGATACCGGCAACAACCGGGCGACTCCAACCAGCACCGAGTGACTGCCGATCGGTTGGCGCTGAGCTAACAGGTGAATTAACGTCGAAACTTGGCAACAGGTGCTCCTACCTTGTAGTTGCTTGTCGGAAAACCATCACGGAAACATGAAAACACGTCCCGCGGGTAAAATCAAGGAAATGCCACTAGTGGCTCAATATTCAGGGGCTACCCACGATGAACAATGTCTCCTGATGTTTAGTGACGTTCTTCGGCAATGGAGTTGCCGCCATCGACGATTAGGCACTGGCCCGTGACATAAGAGGCCCCGGGAGAAGCTAGCCAGGTAATCGCCGAGGCGACCTCATCTGGTCGAGCAGATCGGCCCATCGGGGTCCGCAGCCCTTGCTCATACTCGTGTGGGGTCTGTGAGCCCGTGGTAATCCAGCCTGGGGCGACCGCATTCGCGGTTACTCCGTGGCGGGCTTCATCTATTGCGATCGCGCGGGCTAAGCCGACCAAGCCCGACTTGGACGCCGCATAAGCAACCTCACCACCCATTGCCATCACCGGGCCGGTAACGCTGGCAACCATGACGATGCGCCCTGATCCGCTGGCCCGCAGCGCGGGCAATGCAGCTTTGGTCACAAGGAAAGCGGAATCGAGATTGCGGGCGATACCTGCCCGCCAACCGGCAAACTCAACTTCGTCGACCGTTCCTGACTCCCTTGCTGAGTCACCGGCGGTACTGGTCATGCCCGCATTGTTGACAACCACATGAAGGACCGGCAATCGGG
>WLHM01000195.1 GCA_009702725.1 Actinomycetota bacterium
ATCAATAGGAGGCGCCAAATGCAGGAAGACACCCATAAGAGACTCGACACCGTCGACGATGTCAAACTCATAAAAACCTGTAGGCAAAAGAAGTGCGCGATCACCAGCAGTGCCGTCACCCTCGTACGGCAGACATACAGAGATATCAACTTGACGCGATCCATCGTGGTGTAGTTCAAAAATCAAATGGAAAGAAGCATCGGCGCCTTCGACCGGTATCCGATCAAGACCAGCTACCAATCCGGTGTTTGAAAACCCATGGGGTAATGCTTCGCGCTCAGCCCAGGCTATGAGTGAGTTAACCGCGGGCACGAATTCCAAGCCACGAGCCACCGCCATCACGATCCCGATTGCGCGCATCAGGCCCAGTACTTCGCATACACCTGAAATACTCAACCCTGACGACGCCGCCAAAGCTATTGGTGTTTGATCGAATGCTAATCCCGCGGCTACCGCGGCGACCCGGGGGTCATGAATTTCTAGGTATGCGGAAGTGGTTGGTGTCTCAATGATCACGCGCCGCTTCGTGCGATGTAAGTATGCGAATCTCGATAAACGAAATGCAGTGGTAGGTAAGGCATCAACGGGCATTAGGACTAGTGGCTTAATGCCTGGCACTAAAGTCGCAAGCGGCGCGTCGCCGTCATAGGCGGTGACGGAAAGGAACCCGCCATCGGCTAATTTTTGCATCAGCCTAGGGTCGCTGCCCGCCGATGAAGGAGAGGCACCGTTGGTCGGCAGCGTACTCGCGAAGTTCGCCGGGACCACCAATGAGCCATTCGGACCAACTAACTCACTCCAGTTTGCATCGGCGGACTTGATCGTCACCGCTGGGCTGAGCCCAAGCATCTTGCTCACCGAACGGCCACCCAACGCCGCACTCGGCCAACGGCCACGGGCAAAGTGTCAGCCACGTCAATGGTGAACCGGTATTCACGGGCACCGCGCGTAGAGTGAACTGGATCCTTGAAACGAAGAACTATTTCCCAGCAGTTTCCGCCGACCCGGCTAAATGGGCTGTACTCCGTGCCGTAGGTCTGATACTGCAGCCCATCATTTAACGCATCCAAGAATGCCATGGCAATTTGATACCCGTTGGTTGCGGCAAGATTCAAGGCGCGTTCAACAGATACTGATGGATCCTGTGGAGCCCGGAAGTAGATCTCCTCTAAGAAGTCTTGGACCGCTAATTGCACCTCAGGTGATGGTTCAACCTGTAGACGAGTCCAGATGTCGCTTGCAATGTCGTCGATCCCGAAAACCTCATCATCGGCACCTCCCGCAGCCGTTTCAGCTCTGGCTTTGTCTTTCGCTGCCACTCCCTGGTCACGACCCTTTAAAGCATCGGCGTGAACAGCCGAAAGGCACTGTTGTGCCAAATTCGCCGGATGCCATCCGTAAATCCCGCGCAAGCCATTGCGATGCAACTTTTGAATAACGGTGCCATCGAGCAAGGTTGCGGTTCCGGGCTCTGCGCTCCCGGGCATTGACACCACCGAGATGCTGCCACCTGCCTGACCTTGAACGAGGGCCGCGAGCATGTCATATACATCCGAGGCATAGGGGCCGACGGGTGTAATTGCAAATCTCGGCTCATTATTTATCGAAAGCACCCAGATCAAACGGCGAGCTTCCGCTGGATTGGCATCCAAGTAATCAATCATCGCCTGCGGGTCATTCACGATGCCACTCCCTACACCGTAACCACCACCCATAGCCTCCGTAAAAGAGTCCCGAGTGATTTCGTCACCAAAGTCGTAGCTGATCGTGCCAATCGCAAAAGTACGCGCCGGGTACTTAATCGACGGCTCAACCACAGATGGAACTACCGCATCACCCCTCCGCTCCTCGCGCTTGTAGGCCTCACGTGGCGTTGGTGGTTCTCCGGTGTGATGAGTAGCTGACGAATGTGGTGGCAGTTGATATTGACTAGCTGGCCTCGGTGGCTCTGGCAGCGCCGACGGCGCATCAGGGGCAGGTTGCAAAGCCAAGATTCGCGCATTGTCGGCCGCGAATGAGGCAACCGCAACCCCGTCGAAAAGTACTGCAAGGGCTCGGTCAACTGCGACCTCACCACCGATACACCGATCGGCTCCCGCCCCTGTGCATGGACGTGCCGTTGCTATCAAGACGTTACGAACCAACTGCGGGTTCGGCGGGCGGCCAGCCTGTACCAAGGCCGACGTAATCGCGGTGATCAAGCCGGTAAGTACCGGCGCCGCCACACTCGTGCCTTTTTGATTGACGACATCACCATCGGGCTTTGCCCCTAGGACGTTCTCGCCCGGCCCCATGATCGAATGCCCGTCATATCGTGAGCCAAAGTTCGTGAAATGCATGGGTGCACCGTCATCAGCGAGCGCCCCAACCGCGAGCACCGTAGACATAGCGGCCGGCGAGCACCAGTTCTCGCCGTAATCATTGCCCGCTGGCGACACGATTATGGCTCCGGCTTCCTCGGCTTTACGTACCGCATCTGTGAGCCAAGACTGGGTTTGTCCAGTTTGGCTTGGGTGACAAAAAGCGCAATGGATGATCTGGGCCCCTTGCGATAGCGCATACTCAATCGCTCGGGCAATCCCGATCTCGGATTCGGCGCTGTCATCATCAACCCCTGATGCGATGAAAAGTCCGCGAGCCCGCGGGGCTAAACCTGGTACTTCACTTCCGGGTTGGCCAAAAATTACACTCGTGATGTGAGTTGCGTGACCAGTACTACCTTCTGAGTCTTCGCGGTCATCAAGCCAATACCCGCGCACCGCTGTTACGTCAGCACCGGCGAATGTTGGGTGGGTTACAACCGGACTGCCGTCGATGACGGCTGTGAGCACGCGCGGGTCTCCTTGCGTGAGCGCCCGCAAACGGAGCACCCCTGGCAGGGTATTGAGATCAGGCATTACTTGCCCTAACGATGGGTAAGGCCGCGAAGAAAACCGGCGGAATTTTCTCGTGAACCTTCAGCTGCGGAATCTACACGCTCCTGTAAGAACTTGGCCCAGTACGCAACTGCATACATCCCGGCCCCATTTTCCACCTCACTATCATCCTGAAAATTGTAGGAGAGTATCCGAATTTCCTTTTCTTCATTATGCCCGTGCCGATGAAGGCTATGGCCGGGGTGCATCTCCCGTGAAACCGGTTTCACGGACCGACTCGCACGGTCTATCAGAGGATTTACTGAGGCCCTCGCCTTGGCTTTAGGAGCAGACTTGGCCGCCTCAGTCTTCTTGGGCAACGCAGCGCGAGGAGGCGGGTTCTCACCTTCTGCAGATTTCTTGGATGCAGTCATCTTGACCTATTTCTCGGAGCAAACGCTGCCTTTACCCAAGGGTTTGGGTCGTCGTAGTTAGCCCCGTGGGTCAGGTGGATATAAACATCGATTAGATGCTCCACCGTACCCGATGTAAAATCTATCGTCGAGGACGGAATGGTTATCTCAGGCCGCTTGACCGGCGGCGCCAGAATAGGGAACATGTTTACCAACTATCAGACGGCCGTTGTCCAGCTACGGACCTGGCCCAAGGTGACGGGCATCAATTCACTGACATCAACAGTGAATCGATACACACGTCGAGCACGGCGGGTGTTCTCTGGGTCGAAGAACTTCATCTTGACATCCCAAGCATCAGCGTCGGCACGGGCGAATGGCGACATTTCAGTCTCAATGGTTTCAAGTTGCATGCCACCACCTAAGGCCTCCGAGAACACCATCGCAGCCTGGAATGCATTCGTCGCGGCAAAGTTGACCGCACGATCGCTAGAGAGCACCCCGAGGTTGCGCAGATCGTAGTAAACCCGATCAAGGAAGCC
>WLHM01000196.1 GCA_009702725.1 Actinomycetota bacterium
CAACCAATTGGACCACTGCGGATGCTGCAGCAGCACCCCGCCGAGAATTGGGCCAAGTGCCACGGCCGCACCCACCGCACCGGCCCAAGCACCGATGGCCTTCCCCCGCTCATGCGGAGGGAAGACGACGGTGATGATGGCCAATGTTGTTGGTAGCACCGCAGCACCACCAATGCCCATCAGTGCTCTGAAGCCAATGAGCATGCCAGAGGAAACCGAAAATGCACATACCGCCGAAGCTGCTGCAAAAAGAATCAAGCCGATGATCAGGATTTTCTTTCGCCCTAGGCGGTCACCGAGCACACCCCAGGTGAAAAGCAAAGCGGCAAAGGCCAAGATATAGGAGTCGACCGCCCAAACGAGCTCACCTTGGCTGGCCTGTAGGTCACGCTGGATGGTAGGCAGGGCAATATTCAAAATAGTGTTGTCTAGCACCACCACTAGCAGGCTGACCACCAGCACACCAAGAATTGCCCAGCGCCGCGGATGCCCCTCGCCCGATGTCATCCACGCCTCGTTGGCCTTGGCTTGCACTGGCATTAGAGCTCCTTATTGATTATCGGCTACCAATTCTAATTCGAAACGCCACCGTATCGTATTTGAATTCGGGGCGCCAATCAACAAATCGAGTCACTCCATGCCATGCTTATCCCGTCCGGGGACTCCGTGGGGAGCCTCGAGATTGGAGCGCATCATGGATACAACGCGCACGCCCATCGTGAGCAGTGCAACTCAGCAGCCCATTTACGGATCTGATCCACATCGGCGCATCACCATGCGAGATCTCCAGGTGGCAACCGACAAAGGCGAGCGTTGGCCGATGGTCACCTCTTACGACGCGCTATCGGCTGGCGTGTTCGATGACGCCGGAATCCCCGCGCTACTAGTTGGCGACTCCGCAGCCATGGTGGTTTTTGGTCATGAAACAACTATCTCGGTGAGCGTCGAAGAACTGGTCATGCTGGTTCGCGCTGTAGTCAGGGGATCTAAACGCGCCCTAGTGATAGCCGACCTGCCATTTGGCAGCTACCAAGCCTCGCCGGCTCAAGCTCTGGAGACTGCGGTTTACTTCATGCAAAAGGGCGGCGCACACGCGGTCAAGCTCGAGGGTGGCGCCGCGGTGCTCCCCCAGATTGAGCTACTGGCAAACTCTGGAATATCAGTGATAGGACATTTGGGCCTAACCCCCCAGTCGGTCAATCTGCTCGGTGGCTATCGGGTTCAGGGCCGGGGCGAAAGTGGCGAAACGCTGCTGCGCGACGCCAAGGCCATGCAGGCCGCCGGAGCTACCGCAGTGGTTCTAGAACTGGTGCCGGCTGATCTTGCCGCTCGAGTAAGTGAAGTGCTGACGATTCCGACAATTGGTATCGGAGCCGGACCACATACCGATGCTCAGGTAATCGTTTGGCAAGATCTCGTCGGCTTAACGGCCGGTCCGGCACCTAAGTTCGTCAAGCGCTATGCCGATCTGCGAACAATCATGACCGAAGCGGTAAGTGATTGGGCAGCTGATGTCGCCAGTGGCGCTTATCCGGCCGATGCGCACACCTATAAGTAGGAGCTCATACGTCGGTGATGCGAACCCCGGTGTGCGCTTTGTAGCGACGATTCATCGCGATCAGGTTTGCGGTCAGCGCCTCAACCTGATGACAGTTACGCAATCGGCCCGCAAATATCCCTCGCATACCAGGGATGCGGTTTGCTAAAGCTTGCACAATGTCGGTGGCGGCGCGGTCATCACCAAGCACCAACACATCGGTATCAATTGAGTCCACGGTTTCATCCAGAAGCAGTACCGCCGAGATGTGATGGAAAGCTCCAACCACCTGGCTATCAGGTAGCAAGATAGCGGCCTGCTGCGCGGCTGACCCTTCATCCACGGCTATGGCAAACGCCCCTTGCTTATCAAACCCGAGCGGATTTACACAGTCAATTAGGATTTTCCCGACCAATTCGGCCCGCAGTGAAGCCAGTAACTCCCCATGACCATCCCAGGGGATCGCCGCGATAATTACGTCCGATGTAGCAGCACATTCTTGGTTACTGGCACCGGTAACGCCATTACCCAAACTCGCCGCAGAGTCTTGTGCACGGGTAGCATCACGTGAACCAAGGACTACTTGGTGACCAGCCATCGCCAACCGCCGCGCGAGACCTCGTCCTTGCTCACCGGTTCCACCGAGTACACCAATACGTAAATTGGTTACGTCAGGAAGTATGCGTGGGTCAGGAGTTACTACTGCATCTGTCATAGTGCGAAATAATGCCAGATGTTTCAAATAAGGACCAATCGGGGCTAGCTAAATGTGTTGTTGTCCAAGAAAAAAAGTGCATCGCATAGCACGCGCGCGACACGAAATGACACACCGACATGAAAATGCACGAATTTCACCATGTTTTCTGTCAGAGTTGCACTGCAGGTTCCTGCAACAGAGCCGGGACCTACGACACGGGAGGCAAACGTGGCGGCAGTAAAGAAGGCGGCCAAGAAGGCGCCGGCAAAGAAGGCAGTACGCAAGGTAGCCAAGAAGGCTGTAAAGCGCCCAGCAAAGAAGGCAGCAAAGCGCCCAGCAAAGAAGGCTGCAAAGAAGGCAGCAAAGCGCCCAGCGAAGAAGGCTGCAAAGCGCCCAGCAAAGAAGGCTGCAAAGAAGGCAGCAAAGCGCCCAGCAAAGAAGGCCGCAAAGCGCCCAGCAAAGAAGGTCGCTAAGAAAGCCGCAAAGCGTCCAGCAAAGAAGGCCGCGAAGAAGGCTGCAAAGCGCCCAGCAAAGAAGGCCGCAAAGCGCCCAGCAAAGAAGGTCGCTAGGAAGGCTGCAAAGCGTCCAGCAAAGAAGGTCGCGAAGAAGGCCTAGTTCGGCCCCAAGCGTGAACGTGAAAGGCCCGCACCATTTGGTGCGGGCCTTTCACGTTACTTGCGTGCAGAGGTTCCACCTACAATGCAGTCCATGCCAGCAAATCATCGCCCCGCTCTTGCTCCAGGCACGATTTCCGCCGAGCGCGCCGTGCCAACGAAAATTCTTCGGCCGTCTTATGTAGGAAAGCCAGCCCCCGAGCGCTACACCGGCCCCGACGTACAAGATGAGCAGACTCTGGCGGCAATGCGGATAGCTGGTCGAATTGCCGCCGACGCATTAGTTGAAGTTGGTGCCCACATCGAGCCAGGAGTTACCACCGATGAACTCGACCGCATCGGCCACGAGTACCTCTGCGATCACGGCGCCTACCCATCGACTCTCGGCTACCGGGGCTACCCCAAGTCCCTTTGCTCCTCCCTTAATGAAGTCATCTGCCACGGCATCCCAGACTCCACCGTGCTAGTTGACGGAGATATTTGCAATATAGATATCACCGCTTTCATCGGCGGGGTCCATGGCGACACCAATGCGACTTATCTGGTTGGAGACCTCGTTGACGAGGAGTCCAAGCTGCTGGTCGAGCGGACCCGTGAAGCCACTCGGCGCGCAATCGCCGCCGTAGCGCCCGGCCGGCCGCTGAATGTCATAGGTCGCGTTATTGAAAGTTATGCCCGCCGATTCAACTACGGGGTCGTGCGAGATTTCACCGGCCATGGAATCGGAACGTCATTTCATTCCGGCCTCGTAGTACCCCACTATGACGACCCAGGCTCGGATCTAGTCTTGGAGATCGGCATGACGTTTACCATCGAGCCGATGCTGACATTAGGCACCCATGAATACTCGATGTGGCCCGATGGCTGGACGGTGGTGACCAAGGATCTACTCCGCACTGCGCAATTCGAACACACCCTTGTGGTCACTAAGACAGGTGCCGA
>WLHM01000197.1 GCA_009702725.1 Actinomycetota bacterium
GCCACCGGTGTTGTCGCCGGTGTTGTCCTCGCTGCCACCGGTGTTGTCGCCGGTGTTGTCCTCGCTGCCACCGGTGTCGTCGCCGGCGTTGTCCTCGCTGCCACCGGTATCGCTGCCGTTGTCATCGCCGCTGTTGTTGTTGCCCTCGTAAGCTTCGCCCGCCTCGTTCAATTCCTTTAACCATGAAAGTTCCCCTTCATCGACTTCTTCGGGCGCTATCTCCTGCTCGGTCACCTCGAAGTAGCCCTGTTCGCCGTCTTCACCTGGTTGGAATTCGGCCTGGATCTCTGTGACGGAGCCGCTCTCGGATTCATCAGAGAGTGGGAACTTGCCGATGAGCCGATCGTCCTCGTCGAAAAAGCCGATTTCTGCTACCCCATTGTCAAAGGGCAGCACGCGCATATTGACGCCACCGGGAAGGGGGAAATTAGCGCCATTGAGCCCGTTGGCCACATTTACCGCGGCGCTGGTGGCAGCTGCCACTTTCAGGTCGAGAGCGCCATCGCGGGCCACGTCAAAAACAATGGCACCCTGGTCATCATCAATGGCACGGAGGGTGACCCGCGGACTGGTTGGGTCATCGATTGACATTGTCACCGGAATCGGCGATGTTTCGTCGCCTTGCCGTGCAATCTCCGCCGCAAAAGGTCCCACCTGGTCGCGGTTGATAGTCATTGACATCCAGTTTCCCAGAAGTACGGGCGAAGAGCCAACGGTTGATCGGATGTTGACGCCGGCCGGCAGAACCACGCTCGCATCTCGAGTGTCATAGACCTTGCCGTCTATGGTGAGTAGAACCCCCAAGCGTGCATCAGGATCAGGTGACGTGAGCATTATTTGCGAGGTCTTTCCGTCGCCCTTCTTGTCCGTGAAGGGAGCAGGGAATGGGGTCTGCAGGCGGCTTTCCATGGGGGTTAATTCGATGGTCCCGATACCACCCTCCCAACCGTTGGTCGGCGCCTGCGGATTGGTCGAGCCAGCGCCGTAGGACCACTGCTCTGACCGGGGATCAATCATGATGCGCTGCACGGTGCCCGGGTAGTTGTTGTCGTAGACATGGATCGCGATCAAGTCACCCTCATTGGTGACCGCAATGGGGGTTACCGCGTGCCCGCCATCAGGGGAATAGATGCCCAATGTGTAGCCAGCGCCACTCTGGAGTCCGAGGGCGAGTTCGGCGGCAATTTGTGTCGGCTCCTTTTGTTGGAACGCCTGGTACGCACGCTGAACTGGTTCGACGTTCTGCGTCGCAAACCAGTATTCGATGGTGCCGGAAACCACGGGGTTGTCTTGCGCCAAATCGAAGGTGGTTTTCGCAGCTGGGTCGAAGTCCGAAGGCGCGAGGTAGCCGCCATGGATCAACTCTGATGTGACGGCCATGCCCTCACAGTGCCCTCCGGCCATGGACTCATTGACCTGATCGGCCCACTGCTGGGCTGCCGGATAGAGCACGCATTCGTTACCGGTACCGCTTGCGCAGACCTTCTTGCGGCCGAACATCGCGATCAGGTCGGTTGCGCCGAGGTTGCCGGCCCCTCCCCAATTCTCGAAGCTGAAGCCATCAACCGCAGGGTTGAAGCCCGCGTAGCTGCAAGATCCGGAGTCCTGGCCCGTGCAGTCAGGAAGGCCGTAGCTATTGGAAGATTCGCCAGCACTACCTTCTTTGCTGTCGGCGAGTACCGACTGCTCAGTTGGCGCCACAACCACGGCTGATTCCTGGGCAGTGGATCCACAGGCGGTTAGGGCAAAGCCCAAAAGGGCGACAAGGGCGGCTCGCGTGGCAAAAGTTGTTCTCTTCATCAAAGGACTTTAAGCGAAACTTCCACTTCGAGCAAGTGGCGGCGCGGGGGTAGCCCCGCCGATATCAGCGCACTTCGGGCGCAAGGTCTTGACGATTGAAGGCGCTGTTGTGTAACACCTTCAAGATCCGCAGGCTAGGCGGCGAGTGCGGATAGAGTTGGGGCTTCTTCCACCGGTTCGTTTGGATTGGTGTCACGGTTTAACTCCGGGGTCACTGCTACCGGCTATTGGAGAGGTTCATCAAATGTCGAGCATTGCAAAGGCACCGTGGCAGGTGGCGTTCTCCGCCTGCAGCGCCATAGTTGCGGGAATTGCGTACGCCTCAAGCGCCTTGATTCAGATCGCTTACTCAGGCGACTTTGCAGCTATCGATTCTCAGTTGGGTGAGTATCACGCCGTTTCGGGGCTCGAGTCGGCATCGAGCGTTGATGTTCACGAGTGGATGGCGCTCGCCACGTCAGTCTTCGCCGTTGTTGCAGCGGTATTCATTCTTCTCGGCATCCTTCTATGGCAGGGGGCACTTCGTCCGGGCGTACGGCTGACCCTGACCATCACGGCACTTGTCGCCTTCATCGGGTCTTTCATCCCGCTCCTCTCCGGAGGCTCGGGATCCACCATTCAGGAAGACACTGTTCTATTCATGATCGTTGTCCAGGGCGCCGCGCTCATAGGAGCCCTGCTGCTGTGGTCACGTCCCGTGAAGGGCTGGATTGCTGAGCCGGTGCGCTAAAGCAATAGCAATCGCCGCCGCAATCATCCACGCGACGAGATAGCAAAACGCGGCCGTGGGCGACACCAATGTCCAGATGAGGCCGGCGATCGCGGAGGCGACGAGGTTGCCAAAGGATTGGATCGCGGCGAGTAGCCCGAACGCTGACCCGCGGATCTCGTCGGGGGCCTCTGCCGCGACAGCAGCATGCTCGGCGGTTTCGACGAATCCGATGGAGACACCAGCGAGCAGGAAGGGCGGCAATAGGAACCAGATGTTGGTGGTGTTGGTGGCGAACCCAAGATAGGTGAAAGCGAACATCGCCACCCCAATTAGTAGCACCCGTTGAGGTCCGCCCTTGCCCAACCGATCCGATAGGCGGCCGGCCGGAAATGATGCGAGCGTGGCCGTCAGGTTGTAGCCGGCATATAAAAGGAGTGCAAGCATCGTGGCGCGATCGAGCCCAAGGTCGGGGCTTAGTTGTTCTGTCGCGCGCAAGATGAGCAAGGTGGCCGCGACATTGCCGACTTCGAAGAACGTTACCCCGACCATCAGTCGACCGAGTCGACCTTTGAGTACCGGACGCACCTGGAAGCGTAATTTTCGTCTAGGTCGGTCGGCCAGTTTCGGCGCATTGCGGATTGCATAGAGGATTGCGACCACCGCAAGTAGTCCAGGGATGACGCTCAAAGTGATAGCCCAACGGGTGCCTACCCAGGCGACTAGCAGCAGTGCGAGCAGCGGGCCACCGACCGCGCCGGCGTTATCCATGGCCCGTTCGAATCCGAATGCGCGGCCGTAGGCACTTGGGTGGACGACATCGGCGAGAAGTGCATTTCGAGATGGGCCGCGAATACCGCGGGCGGCCCACGCCCCCGCACGAAGTGTGGCAACCTGCGCGACCGAAGTGGCGCCACCGATTGCGGCGGACAAAATGGCGGTAATGGTGTAGCCGGCGACGGCGGTCGCGCGCCTGCGGCTCGGATCATCACCGAGTGGTCCGCCGGCAAATTTCGCAGCACCACTCATGGCATCGGCGATGCCTTCTACGAGGCCGAGCGCGGCGGCGGGTGCTCCGAGAGTCACAGTGAGGAGCGAAGGAAGTAGTGAAGTCGGAATTTCGTGGCCGAGGTCTGACAAGAATGATGCCGTGCCGATGCCACGAACACCCGGAGTGAACCACGTGTTTACTGGCAGATCGGCGCCCGGTCTTATATCGCGATCTTCGGTGGGCACTTAGGCATCCTCTCGCAC
>WLHM01000198.1 GCA_009702725.1 Actinomycetota bacterium
CACCGTCATCATTGTTGAAGAGCACCGCCCAGTACCGTTGTGGCGGCATGTCATGGCGGGTACCCGAAGGTATGACTTATTCGTCTATGACCAAGAGTCGTTAGTGAATGCTGGCCTTGAGCAAATCGTCCGTGATGAAGTCAGAAATGAGCGTATGGGTGGCGGCCGTCAACATAATGGCCGCCGACCTCGCAGTGCGCACACGCCATGGCGTAGTGATGCCATTGACCGACTTGCGCGAGATGGCTTGCTTCCATCGATTTACTTTCTGTTCAGCCGCGCCGGTTGCGACGATGCCGTCAAGCAGTGCATGAATGCCGGTCTAAAACTCACTAGCCAATCAGAGCGAGTGACAATTCGAGCTGCAGCACTCGAAGCAACGCAGAACCTGCCGCCGGGTGATCTGGCGGCACTAGGTTACGAGGAGTGGCTCGCTGGCCTTGAGCGCGGGATTTCAGCCCACCACGCCGGGCTCCTGCCACTTTTCAAAGAGGTAGTTGAGGACCTATTCCAGCAAGGATTGCTCAAAGTAGTTTTTGCAACCGAGACATTGGCACTTGGTATTAACATGCCGGCGCGTTCGGTGGTGCTGGAAAAACTTGTCAAATGGAACGGCGAGATGCACGTAAATTTGACCCCGGGGGAGTACACCCAATTAACCGGTCGCGCCGGGCGACGTGGCATTGATATTGAAGGTCATGGAGTCGTGCTTTGGCACCCAGGGCTCGATCCACGGGCACTTGCTGGTTTGGCATCAACAAGAACATATCCGCTCAAGTCTTCGTTCCAGCCGTCCTACAACATGGCGGTAAATCTAGTCTCGAGAATCGGGCATCACGCCGCCCGTGAAATCCTCGAAACGTCTTTCGCGCAATTTCAAGCGGACCGATCAGTCGTGGGCTTGGCGACGTCATTGCGCAAGCACGAGGATGCTTTGGAAGGCTATCGCGAGGCGATGCAGTGCCACCTGGGTGATTTCGAGGAGTACGCGCAGATTCGCGAGGACGCAAATAGGCGCGAGAAGGATCTAACCCGTGATGCAGCGGGGCAAAGGCGTGAGGCGGCATTTACCTCACTGCGCGCTCTTCGGGTTGGGGATATATTCATCATCCCAGGAGGGCGCCGCTCTGG
This sequence comes from Actinomycetota bacterium, assembly GCA_009702725.1. Classification (GTDB taxonomy): domain Bacteria; phylum Actinomycetota; class Actinomycetes; order S36-B12; family S36-B12. The sequence goes on from WLHM01000198.1 coordinate 1,132, forward strand.
CCCCGTGGTAGTCCTTGACCCCGGCAGTTCAAATCCGCGGGATGAACCGCGCCCGATGGTGCTAACCGCGGATCGGCAAGTGCGCCGAATTTCAACGGTCGAGATCACCGCACCGGTTGAGGCGATCGCAAAAATTCGTATCCCAAAGGGTTTCAACGCGAGGAATGCCCAGTCTCGTCGGGATCTCGCAGCTTCCCTTAGAGATTTAACCGCCGACTTGTCACATGAACGAACTCGACGCAAGTCAAGTGGCGACGACGCTGAAGTCCTCGAAATGCGCGCACGGATTCGACACCATCCCTGCCACGGTTGTTCCGATCGTGAGCAGCATGCCCGCTGGGCCGAGCGGTACATGCGAGCCAAGCGCGAGATTCGAGATCTTGAACAGCGAGTTGAAGGGCGCACCAGTTCTATTGGGAGGCGTTTTGACCAGGTTTGTGAAGTTCTCTCTGAGTTGGGCTACCTGACCAACTCGGGTGGCACTGCAAAAATTACTCCGCCAGGCAAGATGCTGATGGGTCTTTACACCGAATCAGATTTGCTCGCGGGGCAATGCCTCCGTGAAGGTACGTGGCGTGGGTTGAGCGCGCCAGAACTTGCCGGCGCTGTCTCAGCGATTGTGTACGAGTCAAGGAGATCTGAGGATGACGAATCACCAAGACTGCCGGGTGGCGCGGTACGTGAAGCTTTGCGAGAGATGGCCGCTATCTGGGGCATGGTCCACGACGCCGAGGCCCGGCATGGTCTAAGTATCACGAGGCCACTAGATGCAGGGTTTGTTTGGGCGATGCACCGCTGGGCATCGGGTGCCACCCTGCAGTCAATTCTGGACTCCACTGATCTGACCGCTGGTGATTTTGTGCGCTGGACCCGACAGGTAATTGATGTGCTGGGGCAGGTAAGCGTGGCCCTTGAGTCCGATGATCCTATGCGCTTCACCGCCTATGAAGCCGTTGACGCGATTAATCGCGGGGTAATCGCATACACCTCACAATTGGAGTGAGCCAATTCTCAGGTAGCGTTCTACGCCCCATGTACTTGCTAACTCTCTGAGTGCGGCTTCATCCTTTGGAGTGCTCGGAATTTTTAGATCACCTTCGAACCGAAGATCACGAACCACGGTGGCAACTTTTCGGGTCGCATGAATCTGTTCAAGATTATCGCGGATCAACCCCGCGAATCTCGGGGTTAACGGCTTCACGATTTCTTGCCGATCGACGGCGAGCAGCAGTTCATCAATTGAGCCGTATTTTTGGATCAGCGCGGCGGCCGTTTTGGCGCCAATTCCAGGTACACCGGGTAAACCATCGGATGGGTCACCGCGCAATGTAGCGAAATCAACGTATTGCGATGGATGCACTCCAAAACGTTCTTCGACGGCGGTTGGGGTCAGTAACGGCCATAATTCCATTCCGCCATTTACCGTCAACAAAAGGCGCACGTTTTCATCAACTAACTGCACCAAATCGCGGTCACCCGACACCACGATTATGGGGGCGTCTGTGCTTGTTGCCAGCGAGGCGATGACGTCGTCGGCTTCATGCTCCTTCGCACCGGGGCGGGCGACCCCCAAGGCATCCAATAGTTGGGCTATCGCTGTTATCTGTGGAGTGAGGGTGTCGGGGATTTGGGCGGCGCCCGATGTCTGGCCAGCGCCGTCCACCTCCAGCCGGTGGGTCTTGTAGGAGGGCAACAGGTCAACTCGCCACTGTGGGCGCCAGGAGACATCCCAACAGGCAGCCAGTCCACTGGGTTGATATTTCTCAACCAGGCGGTTCACCGTGCTGAAAAAGCCTCTGATCGCATTGTGGGGGGAGCCGCTAGGGGCCGTCATGGTGTCCGGCAGTGAATAGTAGGCCCGGTAATAAAGCATTGCGGTATCAAGTAGGAGCACGGGAGCCGGCATGGAGCCATGGTGCCAGATGGTCGATGTTCTACGGTGGGGTCATGACATTTGCACAACGACTGGGCCTCGTACAAGCAGGTTTACTGGCGGCTGGCATTGACGCGGCGCTAATGACCCCCGGGGCGGACTTGCGGTATCTGACGGGCTACGACGCCAAGCCTTTAGAGCGCCTGACCTGCCTGGTGGTTCGCGCCAACTCTGATCCAGTGCTGGTGGTACCCGCACTCGAGGTGCTGGCAGCGCAGGCGAGCCCGGTTACAGAGTTGGGGATCGAGATAAGTAGCTGGCAGGAGACCGAAGACCCCTATGCGCTCACCGCGCACCTAGTCGGCGCGGCCTCGGTGGTAGCACTAGATGATCACATGTGGGCTCAGAAAGTACTGGACCTTCGTTCCGTAATGCCGGCCACGCGCCAAGTACTCGCCGGAAAGATTATTGCGCCGATCCGCATGCGCAAAGATGCCAGCGAAATTGCTTCTCTTCGTCGTGCGGGCGCGGCTATTGATGAAGTTCACGCGAAAGTCCCCGGCTGCCTTCGACCCGGACGCACTGAACGCGAAGTCGGCGCAGAAATTAGTAATTTGATTATGGCTGCTGGTCACGTGGCCGTGGATTTCGTGATTGTGGCAAGTGGGCCAAATGCCGCCAGCCCACATCATGAGGTATCGGATCGGGTTCTTGCTATCGGTGATCCAGTAGTCGTTGACATCGGCGG
>WLHM01000199.1 GCA_009702725.1 Actinomycetota bacterium
ATTCCTCCAAGTGCTGGTGCGGCTAACAAGCCAAAGGCGAAGCCCACGTTACCCCTTCACCCATTTGAGGTGCTCCCATGAGGTCCCGGCACTCAAGCACGAAAGATCTGGTGCCACATAGGTGGGCTCCTCGAGCCCCGTCGCACCTGCAAGCTCACTTTCACCAGTTACCCCGGTCATGACGAGCAAAGTGGCCATCCCCAACCGGTTGCCCGCGGCAATATCGGTATCAAGGCGATCACCGATCATTAGCGGCCGGGTGGCTCCGGTGCGGGCGAGTGCCTCCAGCAGCAGCGCCGGCTCGGGCTTGCCCCCAACTCCATCTGGTCTGCGGCCGGTGGCATGTGCAACGGCCTCGACCATGGCCCCGTTGCCGGGGGCCAACCCCCGCGGGGTCGGGAACGTCGAATCCAAATTAGTTGCGACCCAAGGCAATCCTGCGGCAACGGCAAAAGTGGCCTCGGTCAATGCCCGCCAACCCAAATCCATCCCGATGCCCTGCAAAACTCCAGCCGGTGAATCGTCAGCAGACTCCACCGGGACAAATTCACGTTCGCGTAATGCCTCAAATACCCCCGGACCGCCGATGGCCAAAATTCGACTACGCGGTGGGACGAGGTCAGCGATTAACGACACCCCGGCCTGGGCGGAGGTAACAACTTCACTTGCGTTTGCCTTAATCCCCAAACTTTGCAAATGTTCGGTCACCTCGCCTGGGGTACGCGATGCATTGTTTGTGATGTAGCAACACCGAACCCCCTGCTCGTGGGCCGCTCGAATACCTTCAATGGCCCCGGGCACCGCATGTGGGCCGATATACACGACGCCATCGAGATCAAAGAGCAGCAAATCGAATAGCTCGGACAAAGATGAACTCATGACTCATCGACCTCGTAGACATCGATTATTGGGGGCACACTAAGTGGCCCGTTCAACGGGAGTTGATCAGCGACTCGAGCCCGCAAAGTGGCCTTGACTTGGCTGAGGGCTTTCCCGTATTCGGTGCGATCAGGACGCATCACAAATGCCATTGATAAATGGTCACGGGCCAGGACGAATTCTTGTTGCCGCCAAAGTGACATCCCTAGCCCAAAATGCGCGTAGTCATCGTCGGGAGCAATCTCCAATAGTGCGCCAAATGCCGAAACTGCATCGGCGTACCGCCGAGCATCAAACACCGCTCTGGCATACGCCTCAAGTACTGACCGAGAGCCGGGTTCGGCATCGAGTAGGCGTTCCAGCAGTTGTGCTGCGGCATCACTATTGCCGGAAGCAAGTAGTTCTTGCGACCGCTGGTACCACTCGTATGAACTGCCGGATGGCCCGCCAAGACTAGATTCGGAGGTTGACACGCCCCTATGGTGTCACGTTGGCCTAAGTGATGCAGGCGGCGCGGGCGCTGCAGGCGGCACTTAGATTCGCGCCCGGCTACGACGCCAATTTAACCCGCGCCAACCTTCGTGCCTCAACCTCCATAGAACTCGCCAACCCTGAGCCCGTTCGCCAAAACCTGCGCCGTAGCACCCCTTGAACTTCAATCCATTGACCCGGGTCTAGCAGTGCCAAGCGGGCGATAATCGGTGACCGCATCGCCTGACATGCGATCGTGTCTACTTTCGTGCGGCCCCATTGCTCACGAACCGGGCGGTCAATGATCACCGAGAAAACAGTTATCACATCCCCACTAGGTAGTTGACGCTGCTCGATTGAGTTGCCCAACCTCCCAATGAGATTGACCTCATTGCGCGAACCCATCCCATCAAGGGTGGTGGTGGGTTTATTGGCCATGGACGCTCCTAAGTCAAATACCGGGTGACTGCCAGTAGCTCTGGCAACGGAATTTGACTTTGCCGTGTTCGTGAATAAAGCGCATCAGCCAATGCACTTGCTGTGCAGGCCTTGACACCTCACACTTAGCCTGTGGGAAACCCAATGACGACCGCCCTCGGCGATGAAGTATTTGAAATTGATACGCAAATGGGGGGGCACGCGGGTATCACCGCTAGCTACCTCATCAGATCAAGTAAGCCCTGTTTGGTCGAAACTGGCACGGCGAGATCAGCCCCGATGGTCGTTGACTCACTTCGCCAACTTGGTATCGATGCCGCGGATTTAGCGACGATCGTGGTGACCCATATCCATCTTGATCATGCTGGCGGCGTTGGTGATCTCGCCTCGACCTTCCCCAATGCCACCATCGTGGTGCATGAAAAGGGGGCGCGCCACTTAGCGGATCCAACCAAACTTGTGGCAAGCGCGCACCGAGTTTTCGGCCCGGACATGGATCGCCTCTTTGGCGACCTCTTGCCCACCCCCGTGGAGCGCATCGTTTCGCTCGGTGACACCGGCAGTATTGATTTAGGTGATGGCCGGGTGCTGACGACTTTCCACAACCCAGGCCACGCCTCACACCACGTTGGACTGCTCGATTCACAAACCGGTGACCTTTATACCGGCGACGCAGCTGGTGTTTATGTGCAGCAAACCGCGCAGGTGCGCCCTGCTACCCCACCGCCAGATTTTGATCTTAACCTCGCGCTCACATCTTTGGCACGCATGCGCGACGCGGGTGCCCAGCGGTTGCTTTTTTCCCATTACGGGCCCGTCACGGCCGTCCACGATGTGCTCGCTGAATCTGAGGCCGAGCTTTGCTACTGGGTTGAGGCGGTACGTGAGGCCAGATCAGAGTCACCCGATATCGATCATGCAGTGGCGCTGGTTAAAGAACGCGATCGCGAACGTCACCTGGACTTCTACGCCGACCCTGATCGAGTCAGGACTTACGAGGACCTCTCAAGTGTGCAGGCTAATGTGATGGGTATCAGTCGTTGGCTGGATCAGCAGGAGACCCAATCTCCTCAGTAAAGGCAATACCCGCGAATTCCTCGCAACGTTCGGCCGCGTCGGTAGCTCCGTCAATATCTGAGGCTGCGGCGCGCTCCATCCACTCCCACGCTTCGGTAGTTCTACCTACCTGAGCCAAGAAATCCGAGTACGCATACTGCAGTCGCGCCCTCGCGGTGCCCGGGCGCAACTTCGTTAGCTCCGGAACCTGCAAAGTGACAACAGCAGCCTCGATCTGGCCCAGATCTGCACGTGCTCCAGCCCCAACTATCAAGAGCTCGGCACGAGTTTCATCATCAAGGGTCTTGGTATTCGTGGTCTTAATTAGATCGAGTGCTTTTTGCGGTCGACCCAATCCACGCTCGCAGTCAGCAATCATCGGGATAAACGCATTTGATCCAGTCATACGGCGGGCCGTGCGCAACTCCGAAATTGCCTCGGGAAACTTACCGGCCTTATATGCCGCGACACCAGCGGCTTCGCGCACCGCGGCAACACGACCTGCTCTACGCCTAGCAGCCTCGATGTGCGCCATCGCAAGCTCTACATCGTCGGCGGCCATTGCCAAATCTGCCGCAACCAAGTGACGCGCAACGATTTCAGCAAGACCATCTGGCAACGTCCGAAGCTCTAAGAGCACCGAACGGTCAAGCTGCTCAGCGGTGATCTCATCTGGGATCTGTGGGTCGCGTGGGCGATCTGAGAGTGGGCGATCTGGGATCTGCCGATCCGTGCGTGGACGGTCGTTCCAGGCCCTATCACTGGACGGGCGATCTGAACGCGACCGATCACCAGATGGACGGCCCGAACGAGGCCGATCACCAGAGGGACGATCCGAACGAGGCCGATCACCAGAGGGACGATCCGAACGAGGCCGATCACCAGAGGGACGATCCGAACGAGGCC
>WLHM01000002.1 GCA_009702725.1 Actinomycetota bacterium
GCGAGAACACCGTCAACGCCTACCTAGATATAGAAATAGGCGCGGGATCAATTATTTCTGATTGGGTATATGTCTGTGACTTCGACCATGTTACGGAAGATATTTACCGGCCCATCAAGGATCAAGGCATCGTTAAATCACCGGTCCGAATCGGCCCTGATGTGTGGATAGGCACCAAGGCGACGGTATTACGCGGTACCACAATCGGTAACGGCAGTGTGCTTGGGGCCCACAGTTTGGTTCGGGGGGAGGTCCCGCCATTTTCTGTTATGGGTGGGGTGCCGGCCCGAATTCTTAAAGATCGACGCGAGATTTATGCGCAACATGCAATGCGGCGAATCGCAATTGAAGATATTGCTCGCAAGACGAAGCGGGCGGTGGAAGAACTGTCGCCTCAATCTAAGAATTGAATGAAGGTGCGGGCATCTAGGTGCCCAAAGGCGTAATCGCGCTGTTGCTGCTGGATGGCGCAGGCACGGGCGGCCGCTGAATTTCCCGATGAAATCAAGCGGATGAGATCTTTGGTAGCAGCAAGATGATCTCCTGAGCGCCGCCGTGCATATTGGGCAGCGGAATCCTTGGTAATCATAAAGGCCCAGTCACTCGCAAGGGTAAGAAGTAATTCACGGGCCAGTTGATCTGCGGCGATACTGCGTTCACGAAGATGCACCGGATCGTCGAAATGCTTTCTTAAAGTGTCAAGTACCTCCACTTCGAGACCGCTATTAGCTTGTACTACATCCTGAACGAGGTCACCTTCCCAAACCCGCCAATCCTTACCCGAACCCCATGAGCCATTTGCTAGATCAACCCGCCCGGCCACCTGGCCGAGGTCCATTGCGCCTTGGAGTGTTGTCACCGTTACGCCACTTTCAGGCAGTAGGCGAAGTACGTGGGCTAACCACTTGGGGCCTTCATGCCACCAATGACCGAAGAGTTCCGTGTCGTAGGCGGCAACTACGAGTGGAGGCTGTTTCATTGTTGAACCGAGTTCGAGAAGTCGATTGCGCACTACGCTCACAAAGTCACGGGCATCGCGCTCCACGGCCACCATCGCACGTTCTGGATCGTATGGTGCTTTTTCGTGGGACGGGGTTGACCGACCGGTCACGCGGACCGGGCGAACCCCCCACTCATGGTCGAAAGTATGAAAGTCGCGGTACCACTTGCCCCCCGGGTAGCCCTTACGCGGTGACCAAACTCGGTAGGTGACTTCAAGATCTCGGGCAAAGGCGACTACTTCACTATTGGCTACCTGCCACGCGGCACCGGTGGATCGGCCCGCGCTATTCATTGTCGGGCCATCAACTACGAAATGATTAATGCCGGCCTGTGCATAATCAAGTTCAAGCCCCGGTGTGTACGCACACTCGGGCGCCCAGATTCCAGTTGGTCGGTTACCTCGGCGCAGCAGGCTGTCGTTCTGCCCGATTAGCAGCGCAGCGCGCCTGGTGGCAGCCTTGGACAACGGCTGGAAGCTGTGGGTAGCTGGTCCGCCAAGGATTTCGATTACACCACCTTCCGAGAGCCGACGTAAAATCGGTGATGCCCCGCGTTGCCAGCGCTTATCGAAATCCTGCTGCGCTGCGATGGCGCCCTTAAACTCTCGAGTGCCACCCTCGCGGCGCCATGCCTCCCGCGAACCGGCCATCCCTTGAGCTCGCAGTTGCCAATTGGCGTGCCACGTGCGCTGCTCGTTTATGCAATATGGGTCATCAAGTTGCGCTGCGAGGACCGGTGAAATTCCGAGAGTTAATACATCGCTCTTACCTTCTTCGGCGAGTGTTTCGAGGAGACTAATTACCGGCAAATATGAAGTGGCCCAGGCCTGATGCAGCCACTCTTCACCAACGGGCCATGAGCCGTGGTGCGCCAGCCAAGGCAGATGGGTATGTAACACCAGGCAGAAGGTGCCAATCGGATTAGTCACTGGTTTAACCCATTTGGATCACTCATTTGATTCACTCATTTGATACCGACCGCGATTAGGTCGTGTGCGCCAGTTGCATCGCCGATGCGGAAGTCATTGGCGGTAATTGTAGCGACGAATTCATGAAGGCTTGATGGCCACGAGTTCGTTGCACCGGCGGTGATCATGGCGGCAACAATAGGCCCGTTAATGTCTTCCCAATCTGTGATTCGGGCACCGTGATGCAGGCCGTGCATGGTGACGTCCTTGAAACCACATTCGCTTAGCAGTATTTTTACTTGATCTTCGTCAAACTCCTCGACATGAAATGGATTTAGCGGGGGACTTTTTCGCTCTAGCCCGGGTGAGAACACCGGCCGATTCGGCGTTGAAACAACTAGTTTGCCGCCTAAGCGCAGCACTCGATGCATCTCCTTAAGGTATGCGGCAACATCCCAGATATGTTCAATAACTTGAAGGGAGGTCAACAAGTCGGTGCTCTGGGTAAAAATGGGGAGTTCCACTACGTTGGCGCGCAAAAAACTGCTATTGGGATATTTAGTTGCGCTGTGAGATACCGCGTCTTGATCCAGTTCGATGCCAAAGACACTTTGGGCGCCGGCAGCTAGCAGTAACCGGGTGCCAAAGCCTTCGCCGCTACCGATGTCACCGCATATCTGTTCTAGTGCGTAGCGCTCGGCAACCCATCGGTACACAATTTCATGGCGGGCGAACCAGTAAGACTCAGTTGGCACTCCCGGGATGGTGCGTTCACCGGTTAACTCCATGCCGCGGCCTTACTCAGACGAATTCGCACGTGCCTACCGTAATGGCAATGATTCTTAGGTCATTGAAAAGTTTGGGTTCCTTTCGCCACTAGGAAATCAATGGCGCCGGCAAACAGGCTAGCTTCAATGGTCCAAACACCGGCAATCGGGATGACTCCACTGGCCCTAGCAATTTTGCCGTCACCGGTAACTCGCCACGTTATTGGTCCGGGTAGCGCATCGTTTGTGAGCAGCACCTCACCGCTTTTAGCTTTTGAAACAAAAGTTATAGTGCGAGCACCGACTGCTGCTGCACTCACATGTGCTTTCACCGCTGGTATCAGGGCTAGTGCTGTTGGTTTACCCCGTGGATTGCCAATCTTGACGGTGAAAGCAATTGCACCAGCGACCGTATGGTCGTCATCACTAGTTACCTGCCAGCTGACCGAATAACGTCCGTTGGGTAACGACCAATTAGGAGTAACGGTTAAATGCGACCCGGCGAGCGATGCTGTTGACGGCACGGTGGCGCCAGTTTGATCCAAAATCTGGGCCTTCACTAAGGAAACATTCTCACCAAAATTCAGGGTGATGGTTTTGGGCACAACTAAAAGTTGCGACCCGTTACGCGGTGAGCTAGTTACTAATTCGGCATGGGCGAACGCAGGTGTTGGGCTCACCAGGAGTGCCAGTGAGCCCAACAGCACGGCCGCTAGGGCTTTGCGCATTAGTGTGAGGAGGTTGTTGCTGTTGCGATAACGGTAACCGACGGGGCCGGGCTGGCCAGTGTTGCGGTTGAACCTGCAACGGGTAGTTCGATCCAGGCATCGCTACCGGCAATCGAAGTGCCCACTAGCCGGTTGTTGATGCGGGCGGTGACTTCACTGCCGTCAGGAACTTTGGCCGATTTGGTATTGACGGTAAAAGCGCCGATTGACCCGATGGTGACATCATGGGCCGTGAGCGGAATGCCGTCAACGAAGAGTGCTGCTTTTTGACCGGCATAGGTAGGCAACCAGCCGGTAACCGTTGCGTCCTTACCACTTGCTACTACCTTCAGTTCGGCGTTGCAAGTCTGCACGGATTTGAAGTAGAACTTCTGTGATGCCAAGCCAGTTGCCAATTTTGGCCACGTGAGGCGGAGTCCAAATTCATCAAACTGATCATCAGGTAGTTCACCGCCTGACCAAGTGATGGTCGTCGGAGTTGTTGAAAGTTTCCAGCCGGCTTTTGGTTGGGCCTTCGTACCGGTTACCCCAGCTGGGATTTCAACTGTCAAAGCGTTAGTGCTGTCGCCGCCGCAACCATGACCTGGGCGCAGGAAAATGGTGCTGCTGCTGCCTGCGGTGGGGATGCCGCCGTGCAGTTCGATACCCATGTGCGCACTTACTGGTGCGGCACTGGTGAGTAACACGCCAAATGCACCAGCAACTAGCGCGGTGGTTCGAATAACGGTTCTTTTTGCATACATGAATAGACACCTTTTTCTGAATAAGTTTTTAATGGATAGCGGAATATTTGCCCGGCCGCAGTTGCGGGTGAGCTGCTAGTTGTTGCAGAGTGTTGGCGGCCCGCGGCGCGAGATGGCGCGAATGGCTCCGTGTTCAGTGTGTGCGGGGGTGTGGTTGGCTGGAGCGCAGATGTGTGTGTGACTGGTGCGCATCGGCACAGGAGACATGCCAATTGCTTGGGCGAGGTAACGGCTCCAGTTGCTCAGGGTGCTTTCACCTTGGGCAAGTACCCACGCCAAAGCGACCGCGGCTAGGCCGTGGCTAATGAGCATGTTGGGGTTAGGTAGCCAAGATTGGTGGGCTAGGTGGGAGCCGGTAGCGATCAGCAGCACATGGAAGAGCACCTGTACGGCCAGCACATATATGGCCAACCAAGTCAAGGACCGGCGTCGGTCGCCGGCCGCGTAACCAAGTGCCAATGCCAAGGGCAGCAGAAGTGAGATTTCCAAGGTTGCCGGTAGGGCTGCGCCGGCTGCCGTGTGGGCGGTCAAAGTCAGCAACAAGGTGGTGGCACCCAAGGCGGTCGCCCGCCCCAGGCGGGTCAAACCGCGGAAATTCACCTGTTGCATGGGCCAAATGCTAGCCGGTGTTGACGAGTGTCAGGGGGCTGGTTTAAGTTGCACCTTATTCGAACAGGTGTTCGAATAAGGTGAGGAGATAGTTATGACGGTACTTATTGAGCATCGGCTACCGGATACCTCGGTTCCCGGTGCCGCCCTTGATTTAGTGATGTCAGCGCGCCGCAGTTTGACCGAGGCGATGCTGGCGCAGGCCCCCAGCGCGCGCTACGCCGCTGCACACCTTGCTGCCCTTAGAGCAGCAGCGGCGGTCTTGGCAACTCGCAGCCGCCCATCTGGTCGCCGCCGCCAGGTTCGCAGTGTCTGGGTGGTGTTGCCGGAGGTTGCCGCTGAGTTCACCGAATGGTCGATGTTTTTTGCGGCGGGTGCGCGCAAACGAGCAGCTGCCGAAGCCGGGATTGCTTGTGTTTCTGAGCGCGAGGCCGACGACCTCCTTCGTGATGCTGACACTTTTCTAGCCCGGATAGTCGGGTCCTTGGGGTTGCCCCACCAACCTATGTTGCTGGCTGAAGTCTTGAGTACTAACTAACCAAGGTGTACCGACTGTTCCCCCAACAGTTGGTTCAGCAACGGTCGAAGCCCAGTTCCCTGTCTCCCGCTGGGCTTCGACCGCTGAATCTTCGGCAAGTCAACTAATGATAAAAAACTATCTACACGAGGGTTCGATTACTGATGGCACGTTCTGGCGCAGCGGCTTTTGCACACCTGCAGGTGGCTTCGAGCTTTTCGCTGCAATACGGCACGGCAACTCCAGCGGCTTTGGCTCAATACGCGGCTGAGTTTGGCCATGACATCGTCGGCTTAACTGATCGCAATGGGGTTTATGGAGCGGTGCGGTGGGTGCAGGCTTGTCAGCGAGTTGGTATCAGTTCGGTCCTTGGGGTTGACCTGGCGGTTGATTTAGCGAGTGAGGTAGCTACTGGTAGCAGTCGAGGAAGTAAGCGGCGTACCCCGGCACATGGCGGTGGCTGGGTTGATGAGCAGCGCCCGCGGGTGGTGTTCCTTGCCCGCGGTGCGGGCGGGTGGGCCTCCCTTTGTCGGCTAATTTCTGCGGCCCACTTAGACCGCGGCACGCCGTGGTTGCCGTGGCAGGCGATTCAAGATAATTCGGCGGGGGTTGTCGCCCTGATGGGCCCGGATTCGGCACTCGGCCGCCATTTCACTAGTCATGGTGCTACCGGTGCCAAAGACATCATCAGGCCTTGGCGCGAAATCTTCGGCTCCGATTTGCATATTGCCATCGCTAATCACCATCGCACTGGCCGCCACCCGTATTCGAAAACCACGGCTGCTCGGATGCTGGGTTGGGCGGTGCAGGAGCAGATCACCCCGATACTTACCAACGCGGTGCGCTATTTGCGTAGTGAAGACAGCCGCGTCGCCGATGTACTTGACGCCGCTCGCCAGTTGGTGCCCCTGACTTCGCGGCAGATCGAACTTGGTAATGGTTCAGCCGCTTTCAAAAGCACGGCAGCGATGAATGTTATTGCTGAAGATATCGCCACAGCTGCCGGTTGCGGTGGCGCTGAACTTCTTCGTAATACCCGCTCCCTTGCTGAGTCATGTGTAATTGATGGAGTTCGCGACCTAGGCCTTGGTGAGGTTTATGTTCCAGAGCGTGAAGTACTGGTTGGTTCTGCTGTCGAGCAGGTGACCGCGCAGGCCCAACTGCAGTGGCAGTGTGAGCGGAAAATCCCAGAGCGCTACGTGACTCGTGCTGAGCAGCAGCTCGCGCGCGATCGACTCGAGGATGAACTTCGAGTCATCGGGAACTTAGGTTTTGCTGGCTACTTTTTGACGGTTGCTGAAGTTGTCTCCATGATCAAAGGGCGTGGTGTGCGGGTAGCGGCGCGTGGTTCAGGTGCCGGCTGCCTGGTTAATCACCTACTTGGTATTTCGGGTGTTGATCCGATGCGATACGGGTTGTTGATGGAGCGCTTCTTATCCCCACTCCGCCGGGTACTCCCCGATATTGATATTGACGTCGAATCAGCTAGGCGACTTGAGGTTTATGACTGGATCTATGAGCGTTTTGGCAGCGAGCGAGTTGCTTGCGTCTCGATGATGGAGACATATCGGGTCCGGCATGCGGTACGTGATGTTGGTGCGGCCCTTGGGCTACCGCCACAAGAGATTGACGAATTTGCGAAATCCTTCCCGCACATTAGAGCCCGTGATGCTCGCTCGGCTTTACGTGATTTACCCGAGTTACGTTCATCGGGGTTCGGGCGATTAGCGAAAAGTGGTGAGTTGGATGATTTCCTGGGCTTAGTCGAGGCCCTTGACGGGCTGCCACGTAATGTGGCGATGCATCCATGTGGGGTATTGCTATCAGATATTTCACTTCTTAATCGCACCCCGGTTGAGCCAAGTGCTGCGGGATATCCAATGAGTCAATTTGATAAAGACGATGTCGAAGAGATGGGCTTACTTAAACTTGATGTACTAGGCGTGCGCATGCAGTCGTCAATTGCGCATGCCATCGACGAAGTCGAGCGCACGACCGGAACCCGTATTGCTCTTGATGCCGAACCACTCGATGATTTACCGACTTTCGATCTGATTAGGTCAACTCGCACTCTTGGATGTTTCCAAATTGAATCACCGGGGCAACGCGAACTAATCGGCAAATTCGCTCCGGAGACATTCGACGATCTCATTATTGATATTTCACTATTTCGACCTGGTCCGGTTAAATCCGACATGATTACCCCGTTCTTGAGGGCCCGGCAAGGCTGGTGTCAGGCGCGCTATATGCACCATGACTTGCGCCCGGCATTAGCCGAGACCTACGGGATAGTTGTCTTCCATGAGCAAGTTCTCCGCGTGCTATCGGTTATGACGGGTTGCTCACTTGCTGAAGCAGATGAAACCCGGCGCAGCATGAACTCAGCCGAAGGGCTAGATGATACGCGTGCATGGTTTTATCCAGCAGCTTTGAATCGCGGTTATCAATTAACTGTTGTTGAAGAAGTTTGGGAGATACTTCGGGCATTTGCGTCTTTTGGTTTTTGTAAAGCCCATGCAGCGGCATTTGCGCTGCCTACTTACCAATCGGCATGGCTTAAAACACATTACCCAGCTGCTTTCTATGCGGGTGTCCTGACACATGATCCAGGGATGTATCCGAAACGATTGATCCTTGATGATGCGCGTAATCACGGCGTTAGTGTGCTCGGTCTTGATATCAATGCATCGTCAAATACCTACCGCGTTGAGGCAGACGCTATTAGGGTGTCGTTCGCCGACGTCAAAGGGATTTCCACGAGCGAATGCGCGAGTGTTATTGCTGGTCAGCCTTATTCATCCCTTGCCGACGCCTGGCATCGCTCCGGTATGTCACGTCCAACGCTTGAACGCATTGTCGTTTCCGGAGCTTTTGACACTATGTACGGATTTGCACCCGCAGGCGGGTCCAAGCTTCGAAGTCAGTTAACTCGGCGCGATCTCTTACTGCATATCGCCGACCTTGCCCGAAATGAGCAATCGCGCAAAGACTGCACTGCGCAGCTCTCCTTTGACTTAGGTGATGATCCAATATTGGCTGAGCCATCCGGCTTGCCGGAGATGACAACTCCCGAGTTAGTGCGGGCTGAACTTGATGTGCTCAGCATGGATGTTCGGTGCCACGTTCTTGACTTCCACGCCCCGATGCTGAGATCCCTAGGCATTGTCAGGTCAAAAAATCTTTTATCCTGCCGATCAGAGCAGGAAGTATTAGTGGCCGGGGTCAAAGTTGCCACTCAGACACCACCGGTGCGATCCGGTCGCCGGGTGATCTTCCTTACCCTTGACGACAGCACCGGGCCGGTTGACGCGACCTTTTTCGAGGATGCGCAAGATGTATATGCGAGCACGGTTTTTAGCTCGTGGTTGGTGTTAGTTCGTGGGCACGTTCGGCGCACCGGGCCGCGAGGGGTTTCTATCCGAGCCACCGGATGTTGGAGCCTAGGCTTAATCCGAGATAACTGGCTGGCGGGAGGAGCCCGCTCAGTCTTAGAACTTTTAGCAGCCGATCGGCAGGTAGCTCAAGAGCCTATCCGCCGTCGGGTTCTTGTGCACCCAAGCGGAGTACGGCAATCTCCTTATGCCGATGTGCGCCCGGCCGGCCCCCACGTTGGTGGAAGATGGTCAGTATGAGCCGTGGTCAAATACGCAGATCCAGCGGACCCGGGCAGCGGGATCCGCAAAATTATGGCGACGACACCGGATGCACCATCTTGCATATCGACATGGATGCTTTCTTTGCGTTAGTTGAGTTACGCGGTAGACCCGAACTCCATGGCAAGCCGGTCATCGTTGGCGGCGGCGGCAGAGGGGTAGTGCTATCGGCTACCTACGAAGCTCGCGCTTTAGGGGTGCACTCGGCTATGCCCATGTCGCGGGCTCGGCGCCTTGCCCCGCAAGCAGTAGTTATTGCCCCTGATCACCGGCAGTACTCAGAAGTCAGTAGAAATGTGATGGCCTTATTCAACTCAATAACACCCCTTGTCGAACCTTTGAGTTTGGATGAAGCATTCCTTGATATTTCCGGCACGATCAGGCGGCTGGGGTCACCAATTACAATCGCTGAACTAATTCGCTCGCGTGTTGTCGACGAGCAAGGCATTACTTGTTCTGTTGGAATCGCCACCACGAAATTTGTTGCGAAAATCGCATCAGCGCGGGCTAAGCCTGATGGGGTATTAGTAGTGCCAGCGGATCAAGTACTTGCCTTCTTGCATCCATTGCCGGTGGCGGTCTTGTGGGGTGTTGGTGAGCGCACCGAGGAGCAACTAACGCGGCTGGGGCTTTATACGGTCGGCGATATCGCCAATACGCCGATCGCTACTTTGCAGCGCGCATTGGGCCAAGCCACCGGTCACCACCTACATACTTTGGCGTGGGGGATCGACCCGCGCGCAGTCACCCCACATGAGCCGGAGAAAAGCATTAGCTCCGAGGAAACTTTCAGCGAAGATATTGATGACCCAGAGCTTATTTACGCCAAACTCCTACACCTGGCCAATGAAGTGGGTACCCGGGTTCGCGCTGCCGGATACGTAACCCGCACCATCGCGATCAAAGTCCGCTTTGCTGATTTCACCACCTTGTCACGTTCGCGCACCCTGACCAGCCCGACCGATGTCACCCAAGAGGTCTATGAAACCGCCCGGGCCCTGTACGACGGCCTGGGGTTGGAGCGGGTCCGGGTCCGCCTAGTGGGGGTGCGGGCAGAGGGGCTGCGGGCTGCCGATGGGGCTGCCCAGCAGTTGGTTTTGGGGGCACCGGACCACGGCCGGCGTGAGGCGGAGGTGGCGGTAGATGCGCTTCGGGCCAGATTTGGGGCAGATGCAGTACTCCCGGGCCGCTTGGTTGAGCGGGTCGACCCTGTCGAAAATTCAGCCCAATGAGGTGGTTGGGTTTCGCTTTTGGGCAATGCCGCCTATTCTGTGTCTTAGCAGTAAACTTTGACCCGGATAGTGAAAGGAGCAGCCGTGCCACTTTCTGAGCATGAGCAGCGCCTCCTGGAGCAAATGGAGAAAGCCCTCTACGCCGAGGACCCGAAATTTGCAACCAGTTTGCGGTCTGCCAATAGCCGGACTTCGCGTGGTCGCGCCGCCTTGGGAGTTCTCGGAGTTCTAGTTGGCATGGGCATGGTTTTGGCGGGAGTCGCGACCATGATGATTGCACTCGGCATCATCGGGTTTGCGTTGATGCTGGTCAGTGCGTTCATCGCCTACTCGGCATTCAAAGCCCCAGCTACTGTTTCGCTCGAAACTGACACGCCCGTAGCTCCACGTAAAGCGAAATCCTCAAATGGATTCATGGACAGAATGGAAGACCGCTGGCGTAACCGCGGTGATGGCACACCCGGCCAATAGTTGCTCTGCCAGTAGTTCATACTTGCCGTCATGACAACTTCTGACTCCGTTCAGCCAGCCGTACTCGGGCGCTTCTTCGAGGATTTTGTGGTGGGTACCACTTACCAGCATCCCTTTGGGCGCACCATTTCTGAAGCTGACTCGACATGGTTCACGCTTTTGACCTGCAACACAAATCAGAACCACTTCAATGCCGACCTCGCTAAGAGCAACCCGATTACTGGCGGGCGCGTCATTGTTAACTCAGGTTTCACTGTGGCGTTAGTGCTTGGCCTGTCAGTAATTGACATGAGTCAAAATGCAGTGGCTAACCTCGGCTGGACTGACATCAAGTTGACACATCCTGTTTATATCGGCGATACCTTGTACGCCGAATCCATTTGTCTGGAAAAACGCGAGAGCTCATCTAGGCCTGAACTCGGAATCATCCGAATGAAGACCCGCGGATTGAATCAAGATGGCGACGAAATTGTTTCGTGGTTTCGGTCGGTAATGGTACCCAAGAGCTCTTCGGGTATCGGCCAGAATTATTTCCCGGCCGCGAAGTCCGGCCCACTTACCGCCTAATCAGTTAACTGATGGTGGTGCCGGCGGGTGGGCTGACCGGTGGCGCAACATCACAGGTGCGCGTTGGCGGGCGGCCGGCGAATCGGTCAGCTATCCAGTCCACGACCGCGGGCCCGATAGTCGTAGCGGTGTCTTGATGGCTAACATCGCCGATCCACAGCATCTCGATCATTGAACCCGCCTTGCACCACTTTTCTTGAAGCACCGCATTGGGCCATGGAAGAACAACGGCATCAGCCGTGCTCTGCCCGATGAATACTGGCATTGATGCTGGAAGTGGTGGCGGGGTTTGCTCACGTGCTTTCACCCCCCATTCAGTGTCATTTAGATTCTTGACGAAGAACTCTTGGCCTAAATCGATTCGAACCATGCCTTCAATCGCGGCCGCGATGATGCACTCATTTGCTAATCGAGGGCCATTTGCCTGGCCCTTGGGGGAGATGTTCCCATCGAGCGGTAAATCTGGATAAACCACCGGCCAGGATTCGACTATCTCTGGGCCTATCGCCCAGCCAACTGCGGTGTTCCACTGAGCCCCCATGATGAGGTTGAGTTCACCGGCCGGTGCGGCCGCTGCCAGGCCGATCAAGTTAAGTTCCGGCGCTAGCTTCGGTGCAAGGTGCCCAGCCCAAAGGGAGGAGTGCCCGCCTTGTGAATGGCCCCAAACCACGTATTCGCTACCGGCCTGCGCTGCGGGGAATTCTCGAATCGCGCGAACCGAGTTCACAACGTCACGCACCTCGGCTTGTGCTACCAGATAGAGATTCGGCCCTGGGGTACCCATGCCCGCATAATCGGTTGACACAACCACCCAGCCAAGCTGCATCATCTGGTCAAGCCAGTTAGTGGTGTCCTGCAGTGGATTAGTGGATCGTGATGGCGTGCAAGCATCACCTTGGCCCACAGTTCCGTGCGCCCATGCAACCACCTTGCGCCCACCTGCTGGGGCGGGCTCGTCTGGGATGAACATCATGCCGCCAGAAACCGCGGGAGTTCCATCCGGGCGTTGCGTGGAGTAGAGCATCCGGTAAGCGGTGGCACCAGGAACGTTAACGGCTAAAGGTTCGCTGCGAATCAAAGTTCCGGGTTTACCTGGAATTGGGCTTGGTGGGGTGTAGAAAGCATCTAGCCCGCTTTGGGTGATGTTGGTTTCTCGGGTAGAGGCAACATAGGACGCGATCAGGGCCATCAGCAGTGAAAAAATTATCGCGCCGACCACGAGCAGGGTCCACTTAAAGGCGCGCATGGAGAGCACAGTATCGGGTTTAAGTTGCCCCTTGGGCGCCTTGGGCACCACGGTGGCTGGTCGGTGCCTGCTTTCAGCCCTGCCACCTACTAGGACATGATTGGTCCATGACGACGCCGGGGGAGCAACCCGATGAGGGCACCGGGCAAGAGGTGGTGTTAGTTGTTAATCAGGTACCGAGCCCGGGGGCGACGAACCCTGTTAGCGAGTTAGTCGGTTTAGCAGCCGGTCTTGTCGGAGCTGTGGCTTCAGTAATTGACCATACGGTTACTGCGGGGGTTAATGCTGCTCTTGATCGAGTGGTTCCGATCGCGGTGAACGTTGTCGTTGACCGCATAGACCTAACGAAGATTGTGCTGGAGCGAGTTGACATCGATGCGATCGTTGCAAGTGCGAATATGGATAAGATTATTGATCGCGTGCCGATGGTTGATATCGCGAATTACATCATTGATGAGATTGATTTACCGAAAATTATCCGCGAGTCAACCGGGGGCATTGCTACTGACGCGGTCAACGCTGCGAGAATGCAGACCTTGTCGATTGATGAATTCATTAACAAAATCGCGGATTCAGTAATGTTTAGACGCAAGGGGCGTAACTCCGAGTCACCTACCAGCAGCGATTCCGCGAGTGGCCAATGACAAGTTTTGAAAAGTTTCGGCAGCAATTGGCCGCCGGGGAGGTGCCAAACCCAGCTCAGGTTGTCATTCCCGAAAAGGCGAAGTCGAAACAGGGGCACCGGTCGGGAATTGTGACGCGGGCTCTTGCGGTAGCCATTGATATCTCAGTCACCATTGTGGTGATGCTGGTCAGTTACGGGCTGCTTTGGTTGTTCTTGCTTTTGATCGCACCGATCAAAATATTCGAAATGCCAGAGGCGTCCTGGTTTTTCTTGGCTGGGTTTGTGCTGCTCTGGGCTTATTGCACCGCATCTTGGGCGCTGTCAGGGCGCACTCTGGGCAATCACCTAATGGGAATACAAGTAGTTGACTACAAAGGTAACCGCCTAGGCTGGCCGCTTTCGGCACTTAGGTCAATTTTCTCTATGGTATTTCCTATTGGTTTACTCTGGGTGGTGGTTAGTCCGACTAACCGATCAGTCCAAGACACCATTTTGCGCACCGGCGTGGTGCACAACTGGTCGGTCACCCTTATTGATCCGTTTGTCAAGGAATAATTCGCACCGTGCGATCACGGTCCACCAGCGCCACCCACTGCTGGCCAGGCTTAAATGGCATTGGCGAGCCATCAGCAAGTGCGAATGTCGTACCGAGTTCCTCGCTCGGTCGATTCCAGATCACATCCCAGACTTGGCCGTCGCGCAAAACTAATGCTTTACCGGTTCCAACGGTTTCGGCCAGTGGGGTCCGGCCGCCGCTGTGGTCGTGGAATCCCGAGTCGGTTTGCTTCACGTATTGGATCACAACGGTGCTCGCCTGCTGGCTGCCCTCAATTTCTTCACCCTTAGCCGGTGCACCATTTAATCGAACGTTGTACCGTCCGGTAATTGGGTCATAAACAAAACGAACACTTGAGTACGGCCACTCGGCGGTCACCTTGCTGGCGGGCCTGCCACCGAGCGGAGTGTCCTCGGAAAACAGAAAGCCGATGTCGGTGCTGAACGAGGCTTTTGGTGCCCTTTCTAGCATCACCTGGCCATCGGCGAAGTAGTTGTAAGGCGCTCTGCGATTAGAGTCGCGCGAGTAGCCCTCACCACCCTTGTTGGCTGAGACATCTTCAAATGATGCTGCTTCAAGCATGGGCCAAAGTTTTTGTTGTGCACCCGAGAAGGCAAATGCCGGGCTGCCGTACTGGGCGAGCAGCTCAATGTCGGTGATACGCGCAGAGCGCACCGGGCCAATGTGATTTGGTATTGCGGAGGAGAAAATCGCGGCAATTCGAGTCAGGCCCCATTCAACTTCCTCAATATAGACCACATCTGCCGAACCAAGGCCAGCGTGTGGTTGCGCATTGCGGGTGTTATCGAGCTTGACTACCAGCACCGGCTTTGGAGTTGGTTCTGGTAGGCCGGTCAGTGGTGAAAGCAAAACAATCGGGCTCGGGCTCGGGCTCGGGGTGGGAGTTGGTGTTGGGGGCAAAGTGGTGGGGGAGGGGGCTGGCGCTGCGCTGGTCAGCGGTGTGCTGCTCACCGGAGGCTGCGAAGCGATGGTGCCTGAGGTGCCACTACTGCACGAGGCAATTAGTAGGGGTACTGCGATCGCGCAAAGCCCTAGACCAGCTTTACCAAATTGAGTTCTCAGCATGACGGCACTCTACGTGTTTGGCCCTGGTTAGACGGGTAAGCGCCTATTCGGGAATAGTTGCGTCGTGACTCCCGCGCCAACCCTGCGAGTGGAAAGAACGCTACTGCGTGAGTATGGCGGGCTGCTGGCAGCGATTGATGAGGTTGGCCGAGGGGCACTTGCTGGACCTGTAAGTGTTGGTGTTGTGGTTATTTCAGCTCAAACGCTGGCTGCGCCGGAAGGGGTGCGCGATTCAAAATTGCTATCCGAGCAACGTCGAGTTGAGTTGGCTCCGCTTATTGCGAATTGGTGCGTGGCAAATGTGGTTGGTCATGCCACGAACGATGAGATCGATGCCGTAGGCATCATCGCTGCACTTCGGCTTGCCGGGCGGCGAGCACTTGAGCAGTTGTCAGGCGCTGGCGTGCACCCGTCGGTGGTGTTACTTGATGGCCGTCACGACTGGCTCACCCCACCTCGGTTGACTCTGTTCGACGATTTCACCGATGATTGGCAACCGCCGCCGGTGGTGATGAAGGTCAAGGCGGACATGACTTGTTCTGCGGTGGCAGCGGCAAGCGTGTTGGCAAAAGTTGAGCGCGATGCGCAGATGGTCGCCTACGCCAAGGCCTACCCGGGTTATGGATGGGATGGGAATAAAGGCTATGCCGCACCTGACCACCTTTCGGCATTACGTAAAACTGGGCCGACCCCGTTGCATCGGATCTCCTGGAATCTCCCGGGGGTTACGTAAGGGCTTGGCTTACTAATTGGATATCGCTGGAAGTTATCCCCAAGGGCGCCGCATGTGGGTCCGCCTCCACAGCTAGGTGCGAGTCTCTAGTAGTTAGGTGCCGACCCCGCGAGAGTGCGCGCAGGGGGTGGTGGTGGTGCTGCGAAAAGACGCACTCGGCCAATACGGCGAGGAAGTGGCCGCACGGTACTTAAGTGGTCTCGGGATGAAAGTGATTGAACGAAACTGGCGATGTGAGTTCGGTGAGATTGACATTGTTGCTAGTGAAGGTATTGCTCTGGTGGTGTGTGAAGTCAAGACCCGAAGTAGCGAGGCATTCGGTAGCCCATTCGAAGCAATTACCCAACGCAAGCTTCGGCGGCTACGGCAGTTGGCTACCAAGTGGCTAGAAGCCCATCAAATCTATGCTCCGATGGTCCGCATCGATGTGGTCGGAATTGTGCAGGGTGCGGTTGGGCCTCCAGAAATCAAACACCTTCGTGGAGTTGAGTAATTGTGGTTGCGCAAGTACATGGCGTAGTGGTTTCAGGTGTTGCCGGATTGGTAATCCGCGTAGAGGTTGAAGTTGCTCAAGGCTTAC
Organism: Actinomycetota bacterium; assembly: GCA_009702725.1. Classification (GTDB taxonomy): domain Bacteria; phylum Actinomycetota; class Actinomycetes; order S36-B12; family S36-B12. Next base: position 16,023 of record WLHM01000002.1, read on the forward strand.
CCAGTGTCGGAGTTATCGGATTAGCCGATGCCGCGGTGGGAGAATCGAAATGGCGCGTTCGGTCGGCAATTGGAAATGCTGGGTGTAAGTGGCCGGCCGCACGCGTAACGATTGGCCTTTCGCCAGCGGATATCCCAAAGCACGGAACCAGTTTGGATCTACCGATCGCCGTGGGGATCCTCCTCGCGACTGAGCAAATACCAGCTAACTCTGCCCAAGGCGCAACTTTTATCGGCGAACTGGGATTGGACGGCGAACTTCGCGCATTTCGGGCAGCCCTTCCGGCGGCAATCGCCGCACAGCGCTGCGGCATTAAACGTGTTTATGTTGCGCCGGGCAGCGCCAGGCAGGTTTGCGTGGTTCCTGGTGTTGAAGTTGTTGTTATCCGTGACCTAGCCCATCTGGTATCGGTGCTGAGAGGTGAAGCATCACCCGATGACGTACCTGAGGCCGAGCAATTAAAAGTGGCAACTCCTAGCTTTGACATGCTGGACATTCGTGGTCATGCACATGGGCGCTTCGCACTTGAAGTTGCTGCCGCTGGTGGGCACCATTTGTCACTTATAGGCCCACCAGGTGTTGGTAAAACCATGTTGGCTGAACGGTTACCAACCATCTTGCCCGATCTTGACGAGCAAACCGCAATTGATGTCACTTCAATACATGCGATTGCCGGAAGGTTGCCGGCCGGGGCTGGCCTGGTAAGCCGGCCACCATTTCAAGCACCCCATCATTCGGCTTCAGCAACCGCGATCTTGGGTACGGTGCGCGGCCACCGCACCATCCCGGGCGCGTTGACCCTCGCGCACGGCGGGGTGCTTTTTTTGGATGAAGCCCCTGAATTCACGCGTCCCAGCTTGGAGGGATTACGGCAACCGATGGAGTCAGGAGTGGTGCGAATAATGCGGGCCGCTGAAAGCATCGACCTACCGGCCAGATTTCAGTTAGTGATTGCTGCAAACCCCTGCCCGTGTGGCCACGGAGTAGGTAAGGGCACGTCTTGCCGGTGCACGTCGATGGCGAAGCGTCGCTACACCGAACGCCTATCGGGTCCACTCCGAGATCGCATCGATATCCGCATTGAAGTGCTACGGCCAACTATGGGTGAACTAGCCGCGCAGGCCGGTGATAGCAGTGCGCGGATTGCTGAACGCGTTGAGCTGGCTCGCACCAGAGCCGCGGTTAGGTTTAGCGAGCTGCCGTGGTCGGTCAATGCCCAGTTACCGGCGGGGGAGTTGCGGCGAAAGTGGGCTCCAGATGCCGCCGGGTGTGCGCTCTTGACCGAGGCGGAGCGCGGGGGGTTGAGCCTGCGCGGGGCCGATCGCGTATTGCGAGTGGCATGGACCTTGGCGGATCTTTGTGAAGAGGTGGGCCCGGGCCGCGACCATATTGCTATGGCACTTGGTTTACGGGGTCCTGAGGGCGGGCCTAAAAATGAATGAGTCCGAAGTAGACGCACTAATTGCTTTGGCGCATCTTGGTGAGCCTGGTGATCAAAGTCTCGGCGCCTATGTGAGAAAACTCGGGCCGGTGGCAGCGGTTGCGGCAATAACCGCACGCAAGAGCGGGCTCCGCGATGGAGTAGGTCTCCATGCGCGACTTGGACTCGCTGACCCGCAGGCAGCGCGAGATAAATGCGAACGCATTGGAGCGGAGATTATTACCCGCGGGACAATCAATTGGCCGACCCAACTTGATGATTTAGGCGATGGAGCCCCGTTCGCTTTGTGGGTGCAAGGCGCGGCTGGCCTGCGGCTAGCTTCGTTGCGATCACTTGCAGTTGTTGGTGCAAGGGCAGCAAGTTCATATGGTGAATCGGTCTGCCGAGACTGGTGTGCAACTTTTGCGGATGCTGGTTGGACAGTGGTTTCGGGTGGGGCTTACGGCATTGATGCGGCCGCTCATCGAGGGGCCCTTTCAGCAGGTGGAATAACAGTGTGTGTACTTGCAAGTGGGGTTGATGTTGCTTACCCTAAAGCCCATGAAGGGTTGATTGCTCGCATCGCTGACGAAGGAGTCGTGGTCAGTGAATCGCCACTTGGTGAAGGGGTGCGCCGGCATCGGTTCTTAAGTCGCAATCGAATAATTGCGGCTTTGACTAGAGCGACGGTCGTTATTGAGGCTTCGGTTCGCTCTGGTACTACCTCAACAGCGAACGCGGCAGTGCAACTCAATAGGCACGTTTTAGCGGTGCCGGGTCCGGTCACGTCTCCAATGTCAGCCGGCTGTCACAACCTGATTCGGGAGCAGGGCGCCATCTTGGCTTCATGCCCGGAAGACGTCCTTGAAGTACTCGGCCCGCTTTCGGTCTCCATCCCGCGCGGTGGTACTGATCAAAGATTGTGGGTCGTACCCCAGAGGCCTACCGATGATCTCACTACACGTGAGGTGCGAGTACTAGACGCATTCCCCAGTCGAGGTGAGGTGTCATTGAACAAGTTGGTCTGTGATGCTGGGATGAGCCCGATGGACGTGACCGCGGCACTTGGCATCTTGTCGATCGGGGGTTTTGTGCAGCCAAGTGGCATGAGTTGGGCCCGCATTGGGCGCGCCTGAAGCACCAACTCGCTCAGTGTTGTCACGATGGAGCCATGCTAGGTGATCTAACCGACCGGATAGACCTCGATGGGGCCTACTCGGGCTTCACGATTTATCTGCGCGATGAGCGGGGTCGAAGCCCGCACACGGTGCGCGCTTATTTAGCCGATCTTCGAGACCTATTCAATTTTTCGATCGAGCGGGGCTGCGATAGCCCAAACGACCTAACTTTGCCTTTGCTTCGCGCATGGCTGGCATCACTGCACAGCGGTGGCCAGGCGCGGGCCACCATTGCGAGAAAAGCGGCATCAGCGCGGGCTTTCACTGCTTGGGCGTTACGCCGCGGTTATACAGAGACTGATGTCGGTGTGCGCCTAGCCAGCCCACAGGTATCACGCACTTTGCCAACCGTGCTAGATGTTGATCAAGCCACAGCTGTGATGGATCATGCGGGTGTTGCGAGTGATGACGGTGACCCACTGGCTGTTCGCGATCGCTGCGTCGTAGAACTCTTGTACGCAACCGGGATTCGCGTCTCGGAGTTATGCGGTATCGATATGCGTGACGTCGATCTTGGCCGACGCACTGTTCGGGTAATCGGTAAAGGTGACAAGGAGCGGGTGGTGCCATTTGGGGTGCCAGCGGCGCAGGCGATAAAGGCATGGCTTGAAGTACGTTCGAAACTGGCCAATCCAGAAAGCGGTGAGGCGCTCTTTATTGGCGCGCGAGGCGGTCGAATGGATCAACGCGCGGCGCGAACCACGGTGGGGCGCCTAACTTTGGCTGCGGGTGTGCCGAAGCTCGCTCCACATGGTTTAAGGCACACGGCCGCCACTCACGTGCTGGAGGGCGGCGCGGATCTGCGCGCTGTGCAGGAGCTCTTGGGCCATGCGACGATGGCGACCACCCAGCGATACACCCATGTATCGGTAGAGCGGCTGCGGAAGTCATTCGTGCAGGCGCACCCCCGAGCCGAAGACGATTCGGTTTAAGAACTGCTGGGCGTCTGCTCAGTAGCAGTAACGGGTTCAGATAATCAGTGCCTGACTTAATCCCAAGATGTAGGCACCTATCGGCGCAGTGGCCTCCGGTGGCGACCCAGCCGAGGAGTTGCCCGGCGCGCACGGTTTCCCCGGGGGAGACTAAGGCGCGCACCGGCTCGTAGGTGGATCGCAGCGCCCCGTGCCGGATTGAAATTACCGGCCGACCTGCGACGGAGTGGGCAAACGTTACCGATCCAGGGCCGATCGCCCTAACTTCCTGGCCGGTGGTGGCGGCCAGGTCAATTCCGCGGTGCCCGGCCGACCACACCTGCGCCGGTGGGTCAAAACCGGAGACCACGGCCACGGGCGAGACTGGCCAAACCCAAAAGGTGATGGCTAATGGGGCGAATAGTAAAGGTGTCATCTACTGAGCCTGCTACCAAATGACTGGCGTTGCTAGGAGCCTGAATTCCCCGGTGGGTGGAATAACTACGGCCTGTGGATAAAGCGCCAACGGCTGCCCCATAGGATAGGGGAAAATACGCACGGCTTTTCCTTGGCGCTCTTCCCTCATGGCCAAGGCCGACACGGCACGGTCCCACTTCGGCGGGAGCCCGACTCGGAAGTCGTCAGGGGCATCGACCACCCGGTCGAAGCCAAGAACCGAAGCGCCGGTTACCCCGGCGCGTTGAAGGAGTGCTCTGCCATGGCTGTTGTGACCATGCGTCAACTGCTCGATAGTGGTGTCCACTTCGGGCATCAGACCCGTCGCTGGAACCCCAAGATGAAGAGATTCATTTTCACCGAGCGCAACGGGATCTACATTATTGATATTCAGCAGTCGCTGTCTTATATAGATCGCGCCTATGAATACGTCCGCGAGACTGTTGCCCACGGCGGCAGCATTATGTTCATTGGCACCAAGAAGCAGGGCCAAGAAGCAATCGCTGAGCAGGCCACGCGAGTCGGTATGCCTTATGTCAATCAGCGTTGGCTCGGCGGCATGCTGACTAACTTCAATACAGTTTCGATGCGCCTTCGTCGAATGAAGGAACTTGAGTCGATCAACTTTGAGGACGTCGCTGCTTCAGGATTAACCAAGAAAGAACTTCTCATGATGCGCCGCGAGAAGGACAAGTTGGTAAAGACCCTCGGCGGTATCCGCGAAATGACCAAAATCCCGAGCGCGGTGTGGATCATCGATACGAACAAGGAACATATTGCGGTAGGCGAGGCACATAAGCTCGGTATCCCCGTGATCGCTGTCCTCGACACCAACTGCGACCCTGATGTTGTCGACTTCCCAATCCCGGGAAATGACGATGCGATTCGCTCGGTGGCACTGCTTACGCGTGTTATCGCTGATGCAGTGGCTGAAGGCCTGATGGCCCGCGCTGGTCGCGCGATCGCTGATGTCGAAAGCACTGAGGAGCCACTTGCCGAGTGGGAGCGCGAGCTACTTGCCGGCCCAGTTTCCGAAGAAGTGGTAGCAGTTGCAGAGACCGAGGCCGCGCCCGTCGTAGTCGTCGAAACCGAAGTTAAATAAGCGAAAGGGATCCAAGATCACCATGGCGAACATCACCGCCGCAGAAGTTAAGAAGCTCCGCGACGCCACGGCCGCCGGAATGATGGAGTGCAAGCGTGCCCTCGAAGAAGCTGATGGCGACTTCGACAAGGCTGTTGAGATTCTCCGTATTTCGGGTGCCGCTAAGGCCGCCAAGCGCGGTGCCGAGCGCACCGTTTCCAACGGGCTAGTTGCCGCTGACGGTAATGCGATGATCGAGTTGCTCTGCGAAACCGACTTCGTTGCTAAGAGCGCTGACTTCCAGACACTATCGGCGGCCATTGTTAAAACCGCGGCTGCTGGCCAGATTGGCGATATTTCCGCCTTGGGTGCGGCTAGCCTTGCTGACGGTCGCACTGTGGCTGATGCGATTGCCGAA